>JAJZHX010000094.1 GCA_021804315.1 bacterium | reverse complement strand
GTAGTTCTTGGTTCTGAGGAAAGAGTTGAGAAAATTGCCCTTAATGATCTAGAGGCAAACCCCAATCAACCACGAAAACACTTTGACAATCAATCATTAAGTGAGTTAGCTACCTCTATTAAACAATATGGCATCATCCAGCCCTTGATTGTTACGCCTGAGTCAGCAGGAAAGTTTATTATAATAGCTGGTGAAAGACGTTTTCGAGCAGCTAAACAAGCCGGTTTAGATTCTATACCTGTCATAATCCGCAGTTCTAAAAAACTTGAACAGCTTGAAATAGCTTTAATTGAAAATGTTCAAAGAGTTGATTTAAATGCCCTTGAACAAGCTGCCAGTATAGAAAGACTCCATGAACAGTTTTCACTGAGCTATGAAGACATAGCCAAACGACTTGGTAAAGCTATTTCAACAGTTAATAACATTGTTAGACTCCTGCAATTACCAGATGAAGCTAAACAAGCACTAATTGATGGTAAGATTAGCGAAGGGCACGCCCGAGCCATTTTGTCACTAAAAAACGATCTCGAGAGACAAGCCTACCTTCTTAAAGCCATTATCTCTCTAAATTGGAATGTCCGCCAAGCAGAAAGATTCGTCATTAGCATCAAAGAAGGCATTAAAGAAACTGCTGAAGCTAGTAAAAGAACTGAGACAGAGACTCCGGAAACAAAACGCATCAGTCAAAAACTAGGCACACAAGTACGTATCAAACGCATGGCTTATGGTGGTCGATTAGAAATTGACTTTAGTTCAGATAAAGACCTAAACCGCTTACTAAAATTTTTCGATTAACTAATGATTCTTTGTAGAATTTCTTTAGTAAGGCTCTTATAAGCTCTTGCTCCCTTGCTCCAACTATCATGTTCGTAAACGGTTTTACCATAACTAGGTGCTTCCGCTAAACGAACATTTCTAGGGATGACCGTTTTAAATAATTTGTCTTTAAAATAATTAGCAACTTCATTGTAAACTTGTTCACTTAAGGCATTTCTTTTGTCATACATTGTCATCACTATTCCTAAGAGGTTTAATGATGGGTTTGTGCTTTGTTTGACTGCTTGAATAGTTGTTAAAAGTTGGCCAAGACCTTCTAGGGCATAATACTCGGTCTGCACAGGAATAATTACGCCATAAGCTGCTGAAAGAGCATTAATCGTAAGTAAACCGAGAGCTGGTGGACAATCAATAATAACTAAATCATAACCAACCTCTATAAGACTCCTATTTAAAACATATTCCCTGTCTTTTAAATTAACTAGCTCAATCTCAGCCGCTGCCAAGTCAGCGTTGGCTGGTAAAATATCTAGATTGGCTATATGGGTATGTTGAATTGCCGAACCAATCGGTAGATTTTTACACATCACATCATAAGTCGTTAAAGCCTGTTGTTTATCGAGACCTAAACCACTAGTAGTATTACCTTGCGGATCTAAGTCGACTAATAAAACCGACTGGCCTTTATCTGCCAACATAGCCGAAACATTAACAGCCGTAGTAGTTTTACCAACACCACCTTTTTGATTAACGATAGCAATTATTTTTAGCATTTTTTCTCCGATATAAACTAGTATAACAGTTTTGTCTCATAAGTTATGACTAAAGCTTTTCAAAAAAAGTTACTAGGCTTTAAAAACTTCGTCTTTGGCTATTAAGCGTCTTATCTGCTCCTGAAGCCGCCTGTCCTTCAGTGATAGACGTTTTAATAATCTATCGTCCTGGACTTTTCTAGTTTTATTTTGTTTCATTAATTGCCCTTTTTGTTTGTATTTTATAAAAAAACACACCTATGAAGCTACATTTATCTTTAGCTTCTTAGGAGTGTCTTTTTTTACGCTTGATGAACTTGTCATTGTGTTTATTTTTATTTTAACTTTGTGGGCTTCTCATGTTTTTAATAGAGAAGCCCTGTTCTTTTTTTTGATTTGATTTTAACCTCTGTGTGTTATAGGGTTAAGATCTCTCATTAGAAACTCCTACCCCGTAACTATCAGTATCTATGTTTTTAGCATGACTTTCAAGCACTTTTTGAATAAAATTTATATTCTATATTTTCATACATTTTGTCATAATTTTTTATATTTTTTGTTGTATATTTTATAACTTAATATCAAAATATAAGGTATTTTTGTTAAAAACACATACTAATAATAATAAAAACATCTTGAGCTTAGTGTTGTAAATATTTTAACGGTGTGAATATTGATCAAAAACTTTTCCACAATCATTTATTTGCGCTGGAGCTTTATTGATTACTATGCGATTTTTTTAATTTTTATAACAGTCATTTTTTGACGATGACCACGTTTTTTATGAACTCTTTTTTTGGCTTTAAACCGAATTGAAGTAACCTTATCGCTTTGGACTACTGGCTCTATAACATTTGCTGAAACTGATGACTTTTCTAAAAGTGGACTACCAATTAAAACTTTATTGTCATCAATAATTAGTAAAGGCTGGAAATTAACTTCCTTAGAGCTGTCTTTTAGTAGTTCAATTCCAACCTCTTCACCTTCTTGGACAAGATATTGCTTACCACCAGTTTGAATGACTGCTTTTTTCATATTAGTAAAACTTTTTAGATTTAATTAATAAATATATTTCTAGAGCATAACAAAATTATCTCTTTATGTAAAGAGTCCGCAAAATTTCATACCAAATGCGACATAGCCCCAACCTTTGCTAGTTTTAGTTTAGCATCTTCTGGATTTTGTTTGTATAACTGTTTAAACTCTGCTGGTGTCATTAGGT
>JAJZHX010000093.1 GCA_021804315.1 bacterium | reverse complement strand
CCCTTTGGGCGTTTTATGGTTGACCACTTTGAATGTCCGCTCATTTCTTCTCCAATTTATTACCTTAATTATAGCAAAAATGTGAAAGACTTATGCCGAAACATTAAAGGTTTAAAAAAGTCATTCGCAAGGTGTCTCATATTTGGGGTCCTTGACACCGCCATTAATAGTCGTCAAGATTCAATTATCTCTAAGAATTCTTTGATACTAACTATTTTTATATCTTTATATTGCTTTAATTTTAGTAGGAGATTATCTCCTGTTACAAGATAGGTTGCCTTACCCCTAACAGCCGTTTCTAGTATTCTATTGTCCAATTCATCTTCTATTACATTCAGAAATGGCTGAAAATATACTAATTCAGCTTCGCTTAATAGCTGTTGTAAAAGTTCTAGGCTGTATGGTTCAACTCCAAATTTATCTTCAAGAATACGTGTTGTCTCAGCTACTATATAGGCTGATAGGACTAGCTCTTCTAGGCCATTAAGTGTAGATAACACTGCCTTTTCAGGATTACCGTCAAACAGTAATGCAGAAATTAGAACGTTTGTATCAAGGACTACTCTCATTGTTTCAGGATACTAGCCTTTTGAGCGCTCAGCACGAACAATATCTGCCACTTCAGCTTCACTTAACTGCCTACCCTTATACAGGCTACGAGTTTTACTAGTTAAATTATTCCAACGCTCTAAAGTGGTTAACTGTTTACGAACGGCTTGACGTATAAAATCACTGCGACTGCCCCCTTGAGCTTTAGTTTGAGCGTCTATTTGCTCAACTAGTTTTTCAGGCATTGATATATTAAAAGTTTGTGTACTCATACAAACATTGTATATTACGTGTATTGAAAATGCAAGTCGAAATCCCTTGGTTGGGGGTAAACAATAGCAAAAATATACAGTTAATTTTTGCGGGTCAGTTTCGACAATGTTTACCCCCAAGGTTTAACAGATGCAAAAGTAAGGTTTTTAAAGTCAAATTTGATGAATTTGTCGTACTGGAGGTCCACCAAAGAAATAAGTTATATACTTTCACTCAAGAACTTCTTAGATGGAGAGTACTTCTGGATAATCCATACAAACAAGAGCAAATGAACAAGAGAAGGTTAGGTTCAATATATTCCTAGTGGGAGTTATAGCTTATAGCTTGTAGAATAATGATATGGTACAGATTGACCTTTTTACTTTATCAAGAATGTGGCATGAAGAAGCAGATAAACTTCTCAATTACTCTCAGATTTGTTCTCTACTTTCTACAATAGGCAAAGTAAAAATTGTTGGAAGTTATGATTACAACTTAATGCTAGGTCCAGACATAGATATATATGTCTTTGTTCCTAGTGACATAGCAAAAACCGCAGCTTTAGATGCATTAAATAAACTTATTAAACAAAACTACTGGAATGGGTACTTATATTACGACTTTGTTAAGCATAGTTCTAAAAATCACCCAGGCTTTCCCAAGTCATATTATGTGGGAGTAAAATGTGATTTTTCTAGTAATAGGTGGAAGGTAGATATTTGGTTTGGACAAGAAGAAACCCTTAGGGTAAATAAGAGCTGGATAAAAGACAATCTTAATGATGAAAATAAGAAGCTTATACTTGAGTTAAAAGCCGCTAGAAATGACGGGGAAATAATAACAGATAGTCATGATATTTATTTAGCGGTTCTAAATAATAATGTAAATAATATAGAAGAGTTTAAAAACTGGGCCAAGAACAAATCATAAATTACGCTTACTTGCTTTGAATTAAGACGCTATTTTATTAAACGCATCTTTAGTACAGTTGACCATGCTTTTAGTCATCTTAATATCGTTTAAGTCTTCTTCTTTTGCCCATAAGAACTTATCATGCTCAGAGCTTAACTTAACCTCTCCTGGTTTAGTTTCTATGAGTAAATTAATTTGTCTTACCTTTGGCTTTTTGTCTGTTGAGTAATCAAATCCCTCAAACGTAGTTATAACCTTGGAAGGTACTAAACCCGTTTCTTCTTTAACTTCTCGCATAGCAGCTTCTTCAATTGTTTCATCATCAACGCCTCCGCCAGGTAATTCATAGTAACCTCCAAGGAAGTCGTCAATTGAACGACGCACTAATAGAATCTTGTTGTCTCTAATAACAGCAATTCCAGTAGATATATGAGTTATGCCTTCTTTAGCTGCCCTATCTCTTATGACGTTTTCATCTAGCATATGTCCTTATAGTACTTTATATACCCTGCCTCTGTAAAACAAAAAGCACAAATATCGTGGGTATAATTTATATCTGTAAGAAGTGTCTTGGAGGTCCTTGTGTGAAACTATTGCAACTAAACTAGATAGATATAAGGATACGTATATAGTAGCATTAGTTAATTAATTGCTAAGGCCTTTAGCTATAGGAATGTAGCTAATAATGAAATCTGCAGCCAACTACAGTAATGTCAGTATCGGAAACTGAGTATATTAATCTATTTTGCTTATCTATGCGCCTAGACCAATAGCCAGAGTAATTTTCTTTTAGTGGTTCGGGTTTACCAGAACCACTAAACGGCGTCCTGCAAGTTTCATCAATAAGCTTATTGATTTTTCTAAGTGTTTTCTTGTCTTGACTCAACCAGTATTGATATTCCTCCCAACCACTTTGAGTGAATGAAATTTTTCGGTCAGGCACTTAAACCTCTATTAGCTTATGTCTCTCAACTTTACCTGCCTTAGCTTGGGCAATAGACTTTTCTAAATGTTCTCTATTGGCTTTAGTGCTGTTGAGATAATCTGTTT
>JAJZHX010000092.1 GCA_021804315.1 bacterium | reverse complement strand
AAAAGGAAGGTTATATCGTAGCTCATTTTGCTAGCCAGGAAATCAACAGCAAGCTTTTAGTGCTTTTCTATAAATACACCGGGTGGTACAACTATAGTACCTATGCGCTTTCTCACGATTGTTGACTTTCTATATTAGGTATAATAATCATATGTCTAAACAATCTTTCAAACAACATATAAAACTGGTTTCAAGACTATTTGTTCAAAGGCGAATATACCTGAGGTAACTTTGTTTAAAAAAGCTAGTTGCCGCGGTAGGCTTAAAAAAACGATTACTAATTTTAAGCGAACAGATGTACGACCCAAAATAGTAATAATCTCCAACTATCAATAATATTCTTTTCTTAATTAAGCTCTCTAACTCGTCCTGATTATTACGTTTTAGAGTAGTTAAATATTTTTTAGTATCTAATGCGATCTAATTTGAATTTATCTTAGCTAATGGTAAAATAAGCTAATAATTATGACAAAATTGTCTTGTGACGATATCTTAAAATTGGCTCAATTAGCTAGACTAGAGCTTGCTGAGGCAGAAATTAATCAGTTTCAAGAAGAGTTATCTGAAATTTTGATGTACGTTGAAAAGTTACAAACGCTTGATACTGCAAATCTTGAACCTACTAATCAGGTTAGTGGACTGGTTAATGTTTCTCGAGCTGATGAAATTATAGACTATGGTTATTCTCCAAAGGACCTCATTAAGAACGTTAGTGATGTTGAGGATAACCAGATAAAAGTTAAACGGATGATTGGTTAGCATCATGAGTCAGTGGCTACCAATTACTGAAATTGCTAAAAAAGTTAATAGGGCTGAACTCAGTGCCGTTGATTTAGTCAATCAAAGTCTTAAGACAATTGAACAGCATAAAGAATATGACGCTATTATTTCGGTTTTACACGAACCTGCTTTAAAACGAGCTAAATTAATTGATGATCAAGTTAAACAAGGGCAATCAGCTGGTCGTCTAGCCGGAGTACCTTTTATTGCCAAGGATAATTTTTTGGTCTTTGGTAGTGACACTACTGCTGGTAGTAATATGCTCAGAGGCTTTAAAGCACCTTACCAGGCGACGGCTATTAATAAGCTGGAAGCCGAAGGAGCAATTTGTGTGGCTAAAGCTAATCTTGATGCTTTTGCTCACGGTACGTCTACCGAAAATAGTGATTTTATGGTTACCAAAAATCCACATGATAAAACCAGAGTGCCAGGTGGTAGTTCAGGAGGTTCAGCGGCTAGTGTTGTCCTTGACATGGTACCGTTTGCTCTGGGGACTGACACCGGTGGCTCAATTAGACTACCAGCCAGTTTTTCGGGATGTGTCGGCTTTAAACCCAGCTATGGTCTAATTAGTCGTAGCGGAGTAGTGGCTATGGCTAGTAGTACTGATGTCATAGGGCCACTGACTAAAACAGTGGACGACACGGCAATTGTCCTTGATGTGATGGCGGGCAAGGATCCGCTCGATGCAACAACTATTGATCAGCCAGTAAACTTAATAGATAAACCCGTAGATCTTCAAAAAGCGAAAATCGCTATAATCAAAGAATATTTTGGTGACGGCGTGAATCAAGGGGTTAAACAAGTTTTAACAGAGGCTATAGATAAGTTACGCGCTAATGGCGCAACTATCAGTGAAGTTAGTTTACCATCTGTTGACATGGCTCTAGCTATTTACTATATTATTTGTCCAGCTGAAGTTAGTTCTAATCTATCTCGTTATGACGGTCTACGCTATGGTTTTCATGAAGACCCAGATTCTACAGCTAATCTAGAAGCAGGCTATAAACTAAATAGAGGACATGGTTTTGGCAAAGAGGCTAAACGCCGAATTATGATCGGCACATATGTGCTTAGTAGTGGCTATTATGATGCTTATTATCTTAAGGCACAGCAAGCCAGGACTAAGCTTATTAATGATTTTAACCTAGCCTTTAGTAACTATGACTTCTTACTTGGTCCGGTTTCGCCTAGCGTAGCTTTTAAGATTGGAGAAAATGTTGACGATCCGCTTAAAATGTACCTTTGCGATATTATGACCGTAGCTGCTAATATTGTGGGTAATCCGTCAATTAGCCTGCCGGTTGGTTTATCTGACAACCTGCCTGTTGGACTACAAGTTATGTCAAAACATCAAAAGGATGAGCAGTTAATAGGTTTTGCTAAAAAAATTGAGGAGTTAATATCTTGAGAGTACTAAAGCCAAGAAAAATTAGAACTAAAAAGTATAACAAGCGATGGCAGGAGTTAGTTAGCTTATGCTCAACTAGAAAAACCTGGCCGATGGCTGTTGTGGAAGCCGATCGACTTCTCGATAAGGTTCTTAAAAAGAAAAAATATAAAGGTAAGACTTACGGAGAGCGTTTAGTCTCAGCTCAACATGAGCTGACTCTTAATGAAGAAGTTTGGTTTAGTCATAAGTTCGCCCAGAAATTAATTGAAGACAATCCGGACGTTCGGACTTTAAAGAAAAAAGATATCATTAGAGCTCTAGCTGGTTTTAGAGCAGCCTTACGGGATTTAGGAGCCCTGTCAACCAAACAAGATGATCAATAAACAGCTAATAAATAAGTATAAAGTTACCATTGGCATTGAATGTCATGTTCAGCTTAAAACTAAGACCAAACTTTTTAGTGGGGCTTCAAACGATGCCAGAGAGGCTCAGCCTAATACGCTAGTTAATCATATTGATTTTGGTTTACCCGGAGCCTTACCAGTTTTAAACCAACAAGCTATCACTTTGGGCTGTCAGGCGGCTTTTGCTCTTAAAACCAGACCACAGTCTTTCTCAAAATTTGATCGCAAGCACTATTTTTACCCGGACTTACCAA
>JAJZHX010000091.1 GCA_021804315.1 bacterium | reverse complement strand
AAGCGACTGAAGCCCCTGATTCAGGTAAACTGCTTAACAACCATAAAACAGGTGATTATGTTTGTGCTGGCTGTAAGGCCGTAATCTTTAAAAGCGACACCAAATTTGATAGCGGTAGCGGTTGGCCTAGTTTTTATGAACCGGCCAATAAGCAAGCGGTTATCCTAAAACAGGATAATAGCCAGAGCATGTCTAGAGTAGAAGTAATATGTGCTAATTGTGGCGGTCACTTAGGACATGTTTTTAACGATGCCCCAAGCCAACCTACCGGCATGAGATTTTGCATTAACTCGTTATCTCTAGATTTTAAGGAAAAATAAATCTTTTAAAAAAGAAAAAAGCTTCTAAAAAAGAAGCCTTTCTCCCTAGTAGTACTACAAAAAGTAACACTACTACCTACCTTTTTTAAGGGTAGCAACCACCTCACTTGGTGGATATCATTTAATATAAACCAAATAAATTTACTTAACAAGCAGACAATTAAATAGCAGTGGTTAAAATGTGTAAGAAAAGCGAATAACTCAACTATTTAACCTCGATATTTAACTCCCCAACTAGCCATTGCTTGAAGAATTGGTAATAAATCATAACCCTTTTTAGTCAAAATATATTCGCTATGCCCAGCTTCTTTAGCAGTTTTTTTATTAATAATACCTTGTTGTTCTAGGCTATCTAGTCTTTGAGATAAAGTTCTTGGATTAATACTCTTAACCGATTGTTCGAGTTGGCAGAATCGTTTAGGGCCATTAAACAAATCCCTTAAGATTAAAGCAGTCCATTTTTTACCAATTATTGTCATAGGATTATTAAGACAACCAACTTTAATTTCAATATTTGTAGGTGAAAATTGAGTCATTTACTTTACATTGTATAGCAATTAGATTATACTTAAGTACATTAGTAACTATAAAAAGTATAGCATAAAATAAGGAGGAAATATGACAAAAATTGCTGTAGTTATTGGCAGTGTAAGAGAAGGCAGAGTAACAGACAAGCTTGCTAAATGGGTAGCTAAGGAAGTAGCTAAAGTCGCAGATGTTGAAACGCTTGATTTAAAAGATTATCCAATGCCGTTTTTTAATGAGCCTATTCCGCCTAGATATAATCCCAATAGAGACTTAGCTCCTGAGACTAAAAAATGGGTTGAAAAAATGTCTTCGTTTGAAGGTTACGTGATTGTTACTCCGGAATATAACCGATCCTTTCCTGGTGTTTTAAAAAATGCCTTAGAAATGTTAGATAACGGGGTAGTTAATAAGCCTGTTGCACTTGTAGGCCATGGATCGTCAGGTGGCGCCCAAGCAATAGCCAGTCTTCGAATTAGTTTGCCAGGCAATGGTTTTGTAACTCTGCCTAATGCCCTTTTCTTTAAAGATAGTGTCGGTGAAGCCATAGATGATGACGGTATAATAAACGCTGAACTACAAGAAGGGCCAATGAGTCCACAGAATCAGCTTAATGATTTAGCGACAACACTAGTAAAGTACGCTGAAGCTTTAAAAACTATTCAATAGACTAAAAAATGTGTTAACCTATTAAATAATTTAACAAACTAAGTTTAAACAACCTGTATAATATCTTTAATGATAGACAAAAACTCAGTTCCTAATAAACTTCTTTGGGTTGACCTAGAAATGACTGGACTAGATCCGAATAAGGATTTAATTATTGAGGTAGCCACAGAAGTAACAGATTTTAACTTCAGAACACTTGCTAGTTATGAAGCTGTTATTAAACAGCCTAAAGATTTAGTCATCGAACTATTTAAGCAAAATAGCTGGTGGGAAGATTATCCGAGCAACAAAGACGATTTTCTAAGTAATATTGATCAAGGAAAAATTTCTTCAGAAGTGGAAACTGACCTTTTGTCTCTATTAGATAGTCAATTTCAAGATCAATTAGCGATACTTGCCGGTAATAGCATTCACAATGATCGAGCCTTTATTCGTAATTATTGGCCAAACCTTGATAGCCGATTGCACTATAGAATGCTTGATGTTAGTGCCTGGAAAGTTCTTATGCAAGGTAAGTATAAGGTTAATTTTGAAAAGAAAGAAGTCCATCGGGCTTTTGATGATATTCAGGCCAGTATCGCTGAACTTCAGTTTTATTTAGAGTGCTTTAAATATAGGGATCAAGGAAGTTTAATTGACGATTAGTGAGTTGAAGAAATTACTACTTGATTTTCAAGGCATTAGTCTTTCTACGCCTAAGCAAGCTAACTTAGAAGTGTATATTTTAAACGGTGATGACAATAAAATGTTTGCCTTAGTTAATACTAGTAAATTACCTTTACGCTTGAGTTTACGTTGTAATCCTGGCCTGTCAGCTTTACTTAGAGAAAAATATGAATCTGTTATGGCTGGAGAAAAACTTGATCCACGTAACTGGAATACCATTATTTTGTCTGGTCAATTAACTGATGACGAAATTCATGATCTTATTAGGCATAGTTATGAATTAACCAAACAAATTTCAAGTTCCGTTATTTAAGCTAATCAATAACAATTTAGCTTGACTATAAAAGTTAGACAATAAAACTTTACCATGAGAGCCACTAACCTTATTAAAAGCTACTTTTAAATCTGTTAAATAACCGTTTAATTGTTGGTGAGCTACTTGATCTAAAACAGTATTATAATTGCCTGAAGCCTCAGCGCTAGAAAGCATGCCATCAATTTTAGGGCTTTCTTTCAAAGTCAAGTCAGCACTAGTGTACTTTAAATTGTTAGAGGTTAAGTAGCTTTCAAGTTGGTTACTGTTACTGTTGAGTATTAAGCCAGATGTTGCAAGATAGGGTAGATAATTACTTGAGATATTTGAATACAAAGAAGCTTCATTTGAGATATGTGCTATTTCCTGT
>JAJZHX010000090.1 GCA_021804315.1 bacterium | reverse complement strand
TAGATAATACTAACTAATACTACCGCATCATCAAGCTTTTTATTAAAATCTACTAGGTTTATTAAACCGTCGGGGTTAACTGCTAATTCTTGATGAAAATATTGTTTGGCTGGTTGTCTAATTGAATCGTGTTCTATAGCACTAATTAAAACTTTGGCCTTAGGATATTTATCCATAACTCCTTTAATAGCTAAATTATTAGCTTCAGTTCCACCAGCACTAAAGATTATTTCGTTTTGCTTAGCGCCTAACCAAAAAGCAACTTCACTCCGTGCTTTTTGAAGCCTTTTTTTAACACTACGACCTGCTTGATAAGCAGCCGATGGATTGTAAAAAATATCCTTAAAAAAAGGCTGCATCGAATCTAGGACAGTCGCATCAATTGGAGTAGCAGCAGCATAATCCAAGTAGATAGTCTTCTTGGCCATATTTAAATTACTCTAAAGATTGATCTATTAAACGCTGAAGTTCTTTAGTAACTTTATTACCATAGAGCTTAACCGCTAAATAAAAATTACTTAGTTCTTGGTCACTCAAACGTCGATGAGGCATATTAGGTTGAATTTTAAATATTCCTTGAGGACGAACTTCATATCTAGTAGTAACTGACTGCCAATGGCCAATTCTATCTTGCCATTCCTCATGCCAAACCCATGTGTGTTCATCCAGACAAAAAAATTCTCGGCGATGCTTATCGGGTATTTTACCAAATAAAGATCCGCCTATTTTAGCTTCATGTCTAATGACTTGCTTGTATTCTTCATCTTTATCGATTGGCACACTTAAGGCTTTTTTTATATAATTAATCATACTTTTTATGCCGCCTTATCTTGGTCATAAACCTTATCTTGGTCATAAACCTTATCTTGGTCATAAATAATATAAATATCGTCAATTTCTTTCATAATAGCCCTTGTATCCAAACCAGACTGTTGATTTGGTAGTGGGGTTAACGGATTTTGAAGAGACGCAGATGTTAATTCTGATAATTCTTCACTGTTTGGACTGGTTATAGGACTGATAGAGCTTGTCTCAATTTGACCTGTTTGAGGTTGCGGATGTTGATCTAATTGGGACCGTTGAACATCTGGACGTTCTATTCCTCTTGAATCTAACTCCCTGCCTGCACTATCTGTGGCCTTACTAGTAGCAGTCACTACGAGACTCAAACGTGTCGGAAGCACTTCAGTGCTAGCTCGTGGCAAACTATCTAACTCTTTAGATGTATTATCAAATATTTTCATAGCACAATGTTCTATTATATCCCAAAAAGCAAGTGAGCGTTATTAGTTGTAAATAAAGCTATCTGTTCTAAGCTTTCCCCTCTTAATTCGGTCAAAAACTCTGCGACCGTTCGTACATGTTTAGGCTCATTTATATTACCACGATAAGGTACTGGTGTCAAGTATGGTGCATCTGTTTCAAGCAATAATCGATCTAAGGGAATGCTTTTTATCATAGCCAATTGTTGAGGGTCTTTAGTAAATGTACTGATCCCATTGACACCAATATATAGTCCTCGCTGTATGGCTAAAACTAAATTATCCTGATTATCTGTAAAGCTATGTAGAACACCTCTAATTGGTTGACTAAAATTATCCAGTATTGACCAAAAGTCGTTAAAAGCTTCTCTGACATGAAAAATCATTGGTAAGTTATACTTAAGGGCTAAATCTATCTGGAAAATTAACATTTGACGTTGATCTTCAGCTAATGAATGATTATAAAAATAATCAAGTCCACATTCGCCAATAGCAATGATTTTTTGTTTATTAGAACTATTTAATAGTGTTAAAAACTTTTCTTTTTCTTTTGGCTTATTGATATAATTTCTAGCTTCGTGCGGATGAATACCAATAGCCGCAAAACAATTATTATGACTAAGAGCAAAATCTAGGGCTAACCGACTATCTGATAAATCACAACCAACACAGATAAATTGGCTAACTCCAGCTGCAGCTGCACTAGAAATGACTTGTTCGGCAGTTAAATTTAGTTTTTGCCACATAGAATGAGTATGATCATTCCTCTTAACTCCTATAGATTGTATGTGACAGTGGGTATCAACTAGTTGCATTATTTTCTTTTTTAGGAAACAAAGACCCCTCAATAACCACTACCTTACCTCCACCTATAGCTTGTTTGATTCTATTGGCGCTGTCCGGTAAAAAAGGTAGTAGCAGATCAGAAATCTCACCTAAACTACTTAATATATAAGCTAAAATTTCATTAAGATGCTCTTTATCTCCAGTTTTAGCAACATTCCATGGCTTTTCTTGATCAATATACTGATTAAGACTCCTAATTTGATCCCAAACTACATCAATTGCTCTATCGAACCGACAAACACTTAACGCTTCCTGATAGGCGCTAATATCATGTTCTGGGGGTGGAATATTGATAACCTCTCCATCTAAATACTTAATAGCCATCGAAATTGACCGTTGAGCCAAATTGCCAAGCTCATTAGCCAGTTCATTATTATAAGCATCGTTAAATTTAGCCCAACTAAAGTCTCCATCATCATAACTTGGTATATGTCTCAGCATATAGTAACGAAAAGCATCAACTCCAAAAGAGTCGACAACTTCAAAAGGATCAATAACGTTCCTTAACGATTTGCTCATTTTCTTGCCGTCTGAAGTGACGAATCCATGAACATAAAGTTGCCGTGGGAAAGGCAGGCCTAAAGACATTAGCATAGCTGGCCAAATAGCTGCATGAAAACGAATAATATCTTTACCGATAACCTGAACATCGGCTGGCCAATATAACTTAAAATCTTCATATTCAGGATAGCCCAAAACGGTTATATAGTTCATCAAAGCTTCAAACCAAACATACATAACCTGAGTCGTATCTCCTGGAACAGCTATTCCCC
>JAJZHX010000089.1 GCA_021804315.1 bacterium | reverse complement strand
CTAGAAGAATCCATCTAGCTTTAAAGACTACACCAGCTAATTACGCTAAGTCTTTAATTAAAACCTCACACATAGTGTCCGGGAGAGTGGTAGCTTGACAGTATCCAAATAATTCCTATACACCACAGACCATCTATGCAACATGGTATTAGAATCAGGCGTTACATACATTGGAACTTCATACAAGATTTTTTGTTCTACACGATCGTAATACTCATCAAACATTTGTTTGTTTGTTTTGAAAGTTTCTGGCTTATCGGCCAATAAATTAATCTTTGCCATATATAACTCCTTTTTTTATATTTACTTCTTATTTATTTAAAGGTCACAACGCAGTAATTTTTGCCTAAGCTATCACCTTTGCTGCGGTTATTTTTCCAATGTAAAGCTTGAAGGTTGCCAATCATATCGGAGCCGCCACGTATTACTGGCAGAATATGATCGATCTCCCAGCCCCATTTGCTTTTGGTGTTGCCATAGTCATTCCAGTAAAGATATGCTCCGCAAACATCTTTCCTCCATAAACTGGCATCTTGGCCAGGGATTGTAGCTGTTTTATTCCAAACTTTAATTTTGTCTTCAAGACTAAAACTGCCACCGCCAGATTTTTCGTTACGGTTATTAATATTGATTGCACCTAGGCGATTCAGGATACTATTTGATCCTGAACCAGAAGGCGATAATGGATTTATAGGTCCCATATCTCTTTACCCTCACTTATTACTTTTATTAAATTTCTGTTCGCTTCGCTAAGTCTCTCAGAATTAGCTAATCGTTGTTAATAGTTTAACTCCTCGTTGAATAGTGTGTCAATAGGGTTAATTTCAGTAAGTGTTGTAATTCCTGTTTATGTTATACTTAATATGTAATGCACCCTATTCAAGAGAAGTTATTGCAGCTATCTAAGGTTAGAGACCTCTCAAAATTAAGCTACCGCGAAATAGGTAGGCAACTTGCTGAGGGCGATGATGCCTATGCTCGAGTACACCCACAAAATGTGATTTACCATTTAGAACAGCTAGTCACTGAAGGCTTACTCTCAAATAGTCAACTGCCGATAAAAGCTCAGATTAAACGCTCAAATAACACTAGAGCAGACCTTGTCTTTGAATTGGCTAATATTCCTATTGTAGGAAGTGCTAATTGCGGACCAGCCGATATATTTGCCGACGAGCGTATTGAAGGTTATCTAAGAGTATCTCCATCTAAACTTCATTCTAAGAATATTCGCCATTTATATGCTCTAAAAGCGCAAGGTAATTCAATGAATGCCAGTAACATACACGGTGAATCTATTAGTAACGGTGACTTTGTTATCGTGGATTCAACCTTACGAACTCCACGAGATGGTGAACGAGTTATGATAATAGAGGTCAATTTAGCTAATATTAAACGTATATATTTTGATTACGCAAATCAGATGGTGATACTAAGATCGGAATCTAACGAAGATTTCAGCCCCATATATATTGACCCCCAAGATAATTGGGAGAGTTTAATTAGCGGCACCATAGTACAAGTAATTAAGGATCCGAAGGTTACTAACAAACCCTCTGAATCGTACTCAATTGAGGTTAAAGTTAAGCGTGGTAATCATCATGCAAAATAAACATACTTTTGAAGAATGCGCCTCGCCTAGGCATTTGATATGGTTTGATGGTGAATATACTGGCCTTAACCCATCTAGCGATATCATTTTAGAAATAGGTTTTTTAGCTACTGACTTTGATTTAAACGTTCTGGGTAGTTATAGCTCCTTTGTTAAACAAGAACAAAGTCTTATTAAAAATTTAACGGCAAATAATAATCATTGGGAAACTAGAGAAAATGAGGTCGAAGAGTTTATTGAAGGATGTTCAACTGGAATACCTCTTAATGAAATTGATATAGCCATATCGGGAATAGTTCAGAGTGTTACTAGAGGAGAACCTGGAATTTTAGCAGGAAACTCGTTGTTTACAGATCGAAGATTTATTCTTGCATATATGCCTAATCTCTCAAGCTTATTGCACTATAGAATGCTAGACGTTTCATCTTTTAAAATTTATGTGCAAGCAACTCGTGGTATCGAGTACAAAAAAGAGCTAAAGCATCGTGCACTAGCTGATGTCAATGAATCCATTGAAGAGTTTAAAGCGCTTACGCAACTTTTAAAGGAAAATAATTCTTAAGATTTGATTTTTTATCAAAAGTCTAAGACTTAAGTTTCTTGTGCACTCTAAGGTATTCGGAAACTTTTGTAATTCCTTCAATATACGATTCAACGATATTAAAACTATCTTTAGTGGCCCATACGGGAAGTTTTACTATACTCTGGTAGAATTTTTCTGCGTTCACAAAGCCTGTTTGCTTGGTAAGGGATGAATTATACATGCGATCAATGATCTTTTCGGGATTTATAAACAAAGGTAATTCGTTTATTAAACCCGTAGACCCGGGGATATCGACTTCCACCAACCCTTCTGCTAACAAAGCATCAACAAATTCTTCCCTAGTAACGCCATAAGCCGCCTCACCATTAAACTTAAAGTTATACGCATACCAACTATTTTGTATATCGGTGTCTATCTTTGGAGTGGCTATAAAGTCATAATTACTTAGTGCTTCATTGAACATCTTGGAGTAAATTTGCTTCTGTGAGATAAATTCATCTAGATGCTTGAATTGCTGCAAAGCCAAAGCAACTGCCAATGGATGAGATCTCAACTTTAAGCCAATCCCAGTAAGTGAATACTCATATAGTGGGTTGTTTTTATCAATCTCCTGAAATGGCAGTTTGTTATAGTGACCCTGAAGCAATGCCCTGCTATACATATTCTGATTATCTGTCAGCATAATTCCGCCTTCGCCACCTGAGATAATCTTAGGACCCTGTAAACTCCAGCTTGCTGCATCTCCGA
>JAJZHX010000088.1 GCA_021804315.1 bacterium | reverse complement strand
ATAAAATTATTATCGTCAGGAATAATTACGAAGATAAAAATGACCGTAATTTTACAGCTTTTATTAACCCTAAGATAACCAAACTGGAAGGAGTCATTGAGGAAGACTACGAAGGTTGCTTAAGCGTACCTAATATCTACGGTAAAGTTGCTAGACACTCAAAAGTAAGAGTCAAAGCCCTGGATATTAACCAACAAGAATTTCGTTTAACTGCCGAGGGTTTCTTAGCGAGAATTTTTCAGCATGAGATTGATCACTGTGAAGGTATACTTTTTATTGACCACATTAAAAATAAGAAGAAAGCGTTTTTTATGCTTAACAATGAAGGGAAACTTGATCCACTCAACTATGAAAAAGATATCCGATCCAATAAGCTTCTTTGGTAGTGGCCCAGTAGCGGCTAAGTCTTTACTTAAATTATCTAAAGATTTTAATATTGAAGCTGTTTTTACTAAACCTAGGCCACCACACCATCAACAATCTATGCCAGTTATAGATGTAGCTAACCAATTAACAATAAAAACCTATACACCTAAAAATAAACTGGAACTAGAAAATTTATTTAATAAAATTTCTCTAAAAAGTCAGGTTGGCATTGTTATTGATTACGGTATTATTATCCCCGATTCAGTAATAAACTATTTCCCAAATGGTATTATTAATAGTCATTTTTCTTTACTGCCAAAATATAAAGGGCCTGATCCAATTAGTTTTGCCATATTAAATGGCGATAAACAAACCGGTGTAAGCTTAATGAAAATAGTAGCTAATTTAGATGAAGGCCCTCTAATAGCTCAAACAAGCATTAAATTAACTGATCAAATAACTGGACCTGAGTTAACAGAAATGCTTATCGACTTAAGTCATAAGTCTCTAAAACAATATCTACCAAAATACTTATTAGGTCAGATAAAACCCTACCCGCAAAAAACAGATAATGCAGATATGACCAGAAAACTAGTAAAAGACGATGGTATTTTAAATTTCAATTTGCCTGCCATAGAACTTGAACGCCAAATTAGAGCTTTTACTCAGTGGCCTAAAAGTCGTACTTTATTAGCTAATCAGGAAATAATTGTCACCAAAGCTCATGTTATACAAGGCAAAGCTAAGCCTGGTTCGCTCTATATAAAAGGTAAGCATGAAATAGGCTTTTTTACCAAAAAAGATATTCTGGTATTAGACAAAATTAAACCTATAGGTCGGGTAGAAATGAGCGCTTCAGCCTTTTTAGCGGGCTATAAATTTAATATTTAATTAATTGGCTTACAATAAATAGTTTTCTTAACTAATAGGCTAGCCACGGTTAGTAGATTCTGTGTATTTTATACTTTATTTGGTCGAGCTGAAGCTATTAGCTTTGAACAACCGCTTATCAGTATAGCGGAGTGGCTAATTGACAACCAAGAAGCTCAACTCAACCAAGCATCTAAAGCACCAAAAGAATATACCTATACCTATTAAATAGCTATGCGGTAATTATTGCCAAAAGTCTTTTGAACAATTTAACTAGTACGGTCAATGTCTGGTTGTTTATTGACTTCAAATGCTTTTCTAACTTCATCTACAACTTACTTAGCATACCGCGTACCCCTCAGATCGCTTTTCATTGATAAGACAATTCTAGTTTTATTCCATTAAAAAGTTTGAACTTTCACCTTAGGCTTCAGTTAGCTCAGGCTACTTATTGACTAGGTGTTTGTCGGCATACGCACCAATGACATCGTTGATCATGGTCTGGTATTTAGCATTATGTTTTTTAGCGTAGTACTTGAAGAGATCGACGTTGCGTTTGTCTAAGGCTATGGTTATCTTCTCTTTCTTCTGCTTTAACACCAACTTATCTGGTGATGGCAGAAAGTCTTCTAGAGGTGTAGCCTCCTTTAGAGCATGAGCTACATCTGCAGGTGCCTTTGTATACTTAACTTTATTTGCCATATTTACTCCTTCCTTCTCGCCAATATCCTGCACCTATGATGCGGATGCGGCCGTTCCTTAATGTAAACCTTACAGTCGCTATTTGACCTGTGTTAGTCTTCCCTACACAAAAATATCTATTTTCTTTCGACGAATGTTTCTCGTCTGGATAAATTAACCTCTCTTTATCAAGAAAGGCAGTTTGAGCTTCATGAAAAGACTGGTCATGCTTAGTAATATTTATTTAGTTCTTACTGTCATTCCATTCAAACTCCATACTTATTATTATACATATTCATATACTGATTACAAGTATTTTTAATAACCGGTACAATATCTGGTATATGTTTGTAGAGGTATCTAAATATCGTTCTGTTTTAAGAATCCGTATCATGAAACAAGTTAAGGTAGAGGGTAAAAATGAAGCGACAGTTAGTTGAACATATTGGTTCAGCGAGAGATAACACTGAGCTTAAACTACTGAAGGTTAAAGCAAAGCAACGTCTGGATGAACTTAAACCAAAGACAGCTTTTCTATCTACTCGGAACTTAATGAATTACAAAAAGCTTTACTAAAAACTGTAGTGACTTAACTATTTTAGTCACCTAATGTGCGAAGTCAGGACCGGTAGCATCCTTGAGGCGAACCATGTTGTATCCCTAATAATCACTACTATCAATAATACTTCTTGCTGTATAACTTCGTCCGTGTGCCTGTTTATTTCTTGTGGTTACACTATTATTTTCATTGGTTGCCTTTTTTTAGATCTTAAAAAAGTGCTTACTACTACTTATAAGCCAAACCCAAAGTGGTACAAAATCTACGGTTTTACCGTTAATCTTCTGGCTATCAAAGTAATCCTTAGTAAGCACAAGACCTTTATCAACACCAAACTCTTCTAAGCCCTCAACCATGCCAGCTAGTTCTCTATCTTGTATTTCATTAGTGTAGGAAGAATTAAAAAGCCTGAGTTCGCCGTTCTGTA
>JAJZHX010000002.1 GCA_021804315.1 bacterium | reverse complement strand
TAGCCTATTACTTATCACGGCAATCTTAGGTACAACTATTACACCTTATCTTTTCTTCTGGCAAACCTCTCAAGAGATAGAAGAAGAAATAGCTGCCGGTCAAACTACTATCAAATTAAGGAAGGGTTCTTCTAAGGAAGATATTAAAAAAATGCGAATTGATGTTTGGTCAGGAATGTTTTTATCAAATGTAGTTATGTTTTTCATTATTGCAGCTTGTGCTAGCGTGCTTTTTACAAGAGGTATCACTAATATAAATACTGCTGCTCAAGCAGCCCAAGCCTTAAAGCCTTTTGCTGGTAAAGCCGCCTATGGACTATTCGCAATCGGCATATTAGGCATGGGGTTACTAGCTATACCAGTTATGGCTGGCTCTAGTGCCTACGCAATTAGTGAGAGTATGGGTAAAAAGCAAGGTTTAAATAATAAGCTAAAGCAGGGTTACCTTTTTTACGGCGTCATAATCATATCGATGATTGTTGGACTAAGCCTTAATTTTATTGGTTTAAATCCTATTAAAGCTTTAATTTACTCGGCTGTATTAAATGGCATTGTAGCACCTGTAATTATTGCCCTAATTGTTATAATGGCTAAGAATAAAAAAATTATGGGCGAATGGAAGAATAAATTTTTGGTTACTAGTGTTGGCTGGCTACTGACTTTTCTTATGGCAGCTTCAGGTTTAGCAACTATTTATTCTATATTTAACTAGAATTATTGGTTTGAACTAGCTATACTTCTTATGTTTGTTATAATAGTAATCTGATGGAGCAAAAACCAAAATTACCGGTTGGAGGCAATATTGAGGGCTTTATTTCTATAAGGCCTAGACCAAGACAAGTTCATCAATATAAACCTATTGAATCTCAGCCCATCATAGCAGATGCCTTGTTAAAAAATAATACTTCAAAAGCCAGTGATTCCACTGAAATCACAGATAATTTTCAACCAATTCCTGTAACTAATAATGCTCAGCCAACTTCAAGTAAGCCAATAAGACCTAAGATTAGACATCGTCAAGGGTGGTCTTTAAGAAAAAAAATAGCTCTGTCATTTTTCGGTGTAATGCTAGTTGGTTTTGCGTTTGGTAGTTACTATGGATCAACTTTAATTTCTACGTTAGATAAAACTTTCCATGGCAATGTCTTTTCCGATGTACATGCTTTATTTAGTAACGTAGAACTTAAAGGCCAGGCTCAAGGCAGGGTTAATATTCTTTTGGCAGGTGACTCAGTAGGTGATCCCGGCCACCAAGGCGCTCAATTGTCTGATTCAATAATGGTCCTGAGTATTAACACTAATAATCATACTGCTTTTATGTTGAGTATACCAAGAGATCTTTGGGTATACGTACCCGGATTTAGTTCTTATCAAAAAATAAATGCAGCTAACGATATTTCTACTCAGGAGTTACAGCAAATAGTCGAAAGCGATCTAGGCATCCCTATAGATTATTACGCAACTATAAATTATCAGGCATTTAAAGATGCTGTTGATGCAGTTGGGGGCATTACTATAGATATTCAGAGCCCTGACCCAAGAGGTTTATATGACGCTTATACTCACTTGAAACTACCTAACGGTTGGGATACTTTAAATGGCGAAGAAGCATTAAATCTAGCCAGAGCAAGAGGCGATAATTCAGCTGGTGATGTTTCTTATGGTTTTCCTTATACAGATTTTACCAGGACTCAACATCAAAGACAGATGGCTTTAGCAATTGCTAAGAAGGCTACATCTTTAGGAGTGCTTGCTAATCCAATTAGAATAACCGACTTATTGAAAGCTATAGGTAATAATGTTGGGACTAATATGAATCTTCAGGATGTTTTAGCGTTTGCTAGGATATTAAAACAAGTTAATTTCAGTAAAGTTGGTTCGTATACTTATTCTAGTACTATGACTGGTACACCATTAAGCCAAGCATTACTAACGGACTATACCGACCCAGCTTCTGGCGAAGAAGCTCTAGCTCCGACAGCCGGAGTTGGTAACTACGGCCAACTACAAGAATATTATCAACAGTTAACATCAAATAATCCAATTGTTAAAGAGGCGGCAAGTGTAATGGTCCTGAATGGCACCAATGTTAATGGTCTGGCCTTAAGAAGTGAAAAAATTTTGAAAGACAATAAAATCGATAACGTTACAATTGGCAACGCCTCTAGCATATATAGCTCTAACATGATCATTAATTTATCAAATAACCAAGATCCGGCAACCGAACAACTGCTTCAAAAATTATTTCCTGGCAAGGTAGTTAACTCGACTAATGGATCAGCTGAAGCTCAAGTAGCTTCAGGCTATAATACCGACTTTGTAGTAGTTCTTGGTCAAACAAGTTCTAATTTACAACAACCCTAAGACTTTTAGTGTACGAATTATTTAATGAATTAACTGCTATAATTCTATATTAATGAATTGTAAGCCGTCTTAGCTCAGTTGGTAGAGCGGCGCTTTCGTAAAGCGTAGGTCACCGGTTCGATCCCGGTAGACGGCTCCATAAGCGGGTGTCGTATAATGGTTATTATGTAGCCTTCCCAAGGCTAAGACATGGGTTCGATTCTCATCATCCGCACCAGAGAGTTCATTTTTTTCTGTGTCTTTAACACATACGGCTAATTCTTCCTTAGCTTCTTTCCATAAAAACCAAGGATTATTCAAGGGCGAGGCTTTAGTCAGCCAGGATAGTAAGTTGTTTTTTTGGAGAAACAGTTTCAATAAGAAGACACTATGGAGTACTAGCTCAAGTAAGCACGTAATTACTGATTGTAATAAGAATTAAATGTTACAATTAAGATAATTAATTATGTCAGCAAAAAAGTATTTTCGGGATCATTTTGTACTTCTGTTATTAACAATTAACATTTTTTTTGCTTGTTTTACAGCTGTTTTTGTGACACTAAGAATCATTAGCACTCATGGGAACAGTTATGTTGCACAATATCGGCCTAGTTTAGGACTTGATTCATACACAGTAGGCGGAGTAATGCAGTTATTAGCATTTATTGTTTTTGCTACTTTAGTTACATTTATTAATACAGTTTTAAGTTATAAAGTATATAAAATAAATAGACAATTATCTATTGTTATATTGTCTTTAGGACTGCTTTTATTGGTACTAACTATAATTATCAGCAACGCCTTATTAGTGCTTCGTTAATTCTTAAGAAGGAAGGTTTGTAAATTATTAAATGACAGACTTAGAAATACCATTTGAAATTGATAGAAAAGGACATTATCGTTTCTTTGAAATACTGCCAGGTTTCTTAAGTTATTTTTTAATTCTAATACCTTTAATTTTAAGCTTGATTAGCGCTACAGTAGCAGTTTTATTCGCTCTGTTTTATCTTTTAATCTTCTTTGTTCAATCAATTGCCTATGCAATAAGAGCTTTGTCTGGCTATATTACTATGAAGCGACAAATGAGACTAGATTGGAATAGTTTATGTGAAGAAATTGATGAAGGCAAAATTATTACAGAAAGGAATATCGAAAGGCCCAAGTGGCACTACAAGAATTTAAGATTACTAGATACCAGAGCTCTTGATATTAGGCCTAAACAATTAATACATGCTGTTATTATAGCAACGGTGAATGAAAGTCGAGAAATTTTAGAGCCAACAATTCAGTCTGTTTTAAGCACTAATTTTGATTCTAAAAGAATAATTTTAGTTATTGCTTATGAAGGTCGAGCAGGCAAGCCCACAGAGGATAGAGTTAAACAACTAATTGAAGTTTACGGCGATAATTTTCTGCATGCCATGGCTGTTAAACATCCAGCAAATATCCCCGGCGAGATTATTGGGAAAGGTGGTAATATAACTTATGCTGGCCACAAATTGGCCAACTATGTCAAACAGCAGAAAATTGATACAACAAGGGTTTTAGTTACTACGCTTGATGCAGATAATCGCCCAGATAAACGATATTTTGCTGCGCTTAGCTATCTTTATTCGGTAGTCCCTAAACCTCTTCAATCTTCCTATCAGCCTATAGCTATGTTCACTAATAATATTTGGGATGCCGCAACTTTCATGAGGATAATGGCTACGGGCAATAATCTTTTTTATATAGTCGGTACACAAAGGCAACATTTAAGTCGTAATTTTTCGGCTCATGCTCAACCTTTAAAATCGCTTATAGATATGAACTTTTGGAGCACTAGAACTGTTGTCGAAGATGGTCATCAATTCTGGAGGTCATACTTTTATTTTGATGGAGATTATAGGGTGATACCTTTTAGTATTCCAATTTATCAGGATGCAGTATTAAATGAAACATATAGAAGGACTCTAAAAACTCAATTTATACAGGTACGGCGTTGGACTTATGGGGCATCAGATATTGCATATATAGCAGATAAAGGGTTTTTTACTAAAAATAACGCACCAAAAGCCGATGTCTTAGCTAAGTTTTATAGAACTCTATACACTCATGTTAGCTGGGCAACTAATGCCTTGATGATTTGGTATATAGGTTTGGTGCCACCGATGTTTCATCCGCAGAGTATAGCTGCTAATTCGCTACCACTAATTGTTAGTACTATTCAAAGAATTGATATGGTGACTTTGGTCGCCCTTATTTACATAGCGTTAGTTACTTTACCGCCTAGACCAGCCAGACATAAGAGGCATCGTTCATTATTTATGTTAATACAGTGGCTATTTTTACCATTTACAAGTATTCTATTTGGTTCTATTGCGGCGTTTAACTCGCAAACTAGATTAATTTTAAAGAAGTATTTAAGTCGATTTGATATAACTGAAAAAACAGCTATAACAGCTGCTGGTAAAAAGGTTACAACCGTTGCCGATCCTTCTAGAGTAAGCTAGTGGTAAGCTTGATAGATGTTGGCTACTGATTTATCAAAACGATTTAAGGTTACCAAACAAGCTTGTTTAATGTCTTTTGAGAGTATAACTGTTAATGTAGCTTGTTCTTGTAGCAAACGTGCTATAACTGTATTTGTTAATGCATTAGAATCCTCTATGGCCGATCTCCTATGGGAGCAACTCTTATAGATGCTTAAAAACAATTTATCTCTTGAGAAGGGCAGATATTTATCACTTTTATCTTTAACTAGGATTACTAAGTCATACTTTATGGCTTCCTCTGTAGTAAATATAAGTTGGCATTTATTACAAAATCGCCTACGCCAAACAGTATTTAATTTTTTCTGAAGTCTTGAATTAACAACTGCTGTCTTTTTGCCACATTTGACACAAACCATATCAATATATTGACATATAGCAATAAAAAAGACCAGTGGAAAATTACTCGAAAAACGTGTAAAACTTACTTAGACCATCATAAATAGACTAAGTAGTTATTTAGCAACTACTGTTTTAGGCCGTTTGATTCGATTATTTTTTGGACGATTACGAGTCAGTTCTTCGTAGAATAATTTGAAGGCGTCTAATGCGCTATCTTTTCTGATACCAAAACTTCCTGTTTAACCAATAAACTATAGCAGAATTTATTCATTTAAGCAATACCTACTTCGAAAAAAAAGGGGCTTTGTAAGTTAACATGAGCATTGGTTATTACAAATGGTTTTATCAATCTAGTTTCAGCTAATTTACTAAGCAGTTTATGCCTAGAACTTGTGCCGGTATTTTTTATAAGCATAGTGGTGGGCGATATAGGACTCGAACCTACGACCTCTACGATGTCGACGTAGCGCTCTAACCAACTGAGCTAACCGCCCTAATTTATAAATACACGAACTATTATTACAAAAAATACTTAAAGATGATAGGTCGTAAAATATCCAAGTAAAATTTTAAATAAGATAATATCATAAATGGTATAAAAATTTTGTATTTATCCCCATGTAATAATGTACTTAATACAGCATAAATAGGCTAGCCATATATTGCTAACCTTGCTATAGTATTCGCAGGTGAAGTTTTGACGAGACTGTTTTATCTCGGTTTGATCCGACTGAAGCGATTGAATGGTTTACGAGAGTATTCAATCGCTTTTTTTATTTGCAAGCGTTAATTGTTATAATAATTCTTAAAAGTTGACTTCAAGAAAGATATTATGGAAGAGCAAAATAATGATTTAGCTAAGATGAGACATAGTTTAGCTCATATCATGGCTACAGCTATTAAGGATAAATGGCCTGATGTTAAATTTGGGGTTGGGCCTATTACGGATAATGGTTTTTATTATGATATTGATCTTGGAGGGTTAACTCTTAAAGAAGGAGACTTGCCAGTCATTGAACAGGCAATGAAACGAATTATAAATGACGACCAGGTTTTTACCCGCTTTGAGAAAACTATAGACGAAGCGATTGAATGGGCTAAAGATAATAACCAACCATATAAACAAGAACTACTCAATGATTTAAAAAGAGAAGGAACAACTTTAGCTAAAGATCTTAGTCCTAGCGAGATGGGAACAGTTGTAGACAATCAGGCTTCAAAAGTTGATAAAGTATCTTTTTACCAAAATGGTGATTTTGTTGATTTATGTAGAGGTCCTCATGTCCAATCAACAGGTCAAGTCGGGGCCTTTAAGATAGTTAAAGTAGCAGGGGCCTATTGGCGGGGCAATAGTAGTAATAATCAAATGCAAAGAGTTTATGGAGTTGCTTTTAGCTCAGATAAGGATTTATCAGCCTATTTATTACAGCAACAGGAGGCTCTAGCTAGAGATCATCGAAAAATAGCTAAAGAGATGGATTTAGTGGTATTTTCAGATTTAGTAGGATCTGGGTTGCCATTATTTACGCCGAGAGGAACGATTATAAGAGATAAAATAACCGAGTTTTCTGAAGCTTTAAGAAGAGCATCAGGATTTGAGAAAGTAGATATTCCTCATATTACCAAAACTGATTTATATAAGGTTTCTGGCCATTGGGATAAGTTTGGCGATGAACTTTTCTTAGTTAAAAGCCAAGAGACATCTGATCAGTTTGCACTTAAACCAATGAATTGTCCCCATCATAATCAGATTTATGCTTCACTGCCAAGAAGCTATAAAGATCTTCCTATAAAATATTTTGAGACAACAAAAGTCTATCGTGATGAAAAAAGTGGCGAGCTGGGAGGTCTTAGTAGGGTAAGGTCGATTACTCAGGATGATAGCCATGTTTATGCTTCGGTTGATCAAATTGACTCCGTGGTAGCTAATATTATAGACGACATCAAAACTCTTTATGAGACTCTTGGCATGGAAGATTTAAACGCTAGACTTAGTTATAAAAATGATGAAGATAAATATCTGGGCCAAGATAGCTTATGGCAAACTGCACAATCAACAATCAAAAAACAGGCAGAAGCCAGTAATCTTAAATACTTTGAAGCACAAGGGGAGGCTGCTTTTTACGGTCCTAAGATAGATTTTATGGCTACAGATGCTATAGGTCGTCAACATCAAGTGGCTACTGTCCAGCTAGATTTTGTAATGCCTGAAAGATTTGATTTAGCTTATACCGCCCAAGACGGTTCTCAGCAAAGACCAGTCATGATTCACTGTGCAATGCTTGGATCAATTGAAAGATTTTTATCAATCTATATTGAGCATACAGCCGGTAGGTTTCCTGTCTGGTTAGCTCCTGAACAATTTCGTATTTTAACAATTAACCAAGAAGAAAAAGTTCTGGATTTTACTAAGAGTATCCTTGTCAAGGCTAAGGATTTAGGTTTAAGGGCAACTATTGATGACGATAATCAGTCTATAAGTAAAAAAATTAGGAATGCCGAGATAGCCAAGATACCCTACGTTATTGTTATTGGTAATAAAGAAATTGACACTCAAGAAGTTACTCCAAGGATACGTAAGGATATGAGTGTTGTGGACGTGCCGATTACGATAGGCATAGAGCAATTTCTTAAAACGGTAGTTAACGAAGCTAATTCTCGAGTTCTAAAGACATCACTTTAAATGGTTGACAACAATCTTTCATTTAAGAATTTAGTTGAAGAATTAGTTACACAAATACCTAAAGGTAGATTTATGACGTATGGTCAAATAGCTGCCTTATGTGGCAGACCTAACGGAGCTAGACAAGTTGGTGGCATTGCTCATTTTGGCGACCCTAGTTTACCTTGGCAAAGAGTAGTTAATAAAAATGGTGGTTTGGCTTCTGGTTACCCTGGTGGCAAAATCGGTCATAAGAATATTCTCCGGGCAGAAGGAGTAGTAGTGTCTATTGATTATAAAGTTAATATCAAGGATTTAATTTGGTGGCCAAAACAGTTTTAGTAGTGATAGGAGAAACTGCCTCAGGAAAATCTGATCTAGCTTTTAAAATAGCCAGTCAATTTAATGGTGAAATAGTTTGTGCTGATGCTTCAACAATTAGGCGGGGTATGGATATAGGTACTGCCAAGGCTAGTTTATTAGATAGAAACAAGATTCCTCACCACTTACTTGACATTGTTGAGGTAGATGAACCTTTTAGTGTCGCTCAGTTTCAAAAACTGGCTAAAGAAGTTATCTTAGATATAAAAAAACGTCAAAAATTACCAATTATTGTTGGCGGTAGTGGTCTGTATATTGATAGCTTAATTTATAACTATAACTTTCTACCTAAAAATATAGCTAATCAATCTAGAAGTGATCTAAATAAATTAGACCTTGATCAACTAACGCAGATTATCAGTCAAAGAAAATTAAGTTTAAATGGTGTTGATACTAAAAATCGTCGCCGATTAATAAGATTAATTGAAACTAATGGCCAAACTGTCCATAGCAATCAATTACTAGCAGATTACTTAATTATTGGCCTAAAGATTGATAAAAAGCAGCTTGAACTTCGTCTTAGAAAAAGATTAGACAAAATGTTCCGAGCAGGTCTAGAAGAAGAAGTCAGGCAGCTTTCTCAAACTTATGGTTGGCAGAACCAAGCCCTAGAAGCTATAGGCTATAGAGAGTGGCAGGATTATTTAAGCGGGTTAATATCCAAAGAACAATTATATGAAGAGATTATTAAAAATAGTCTTCATTTAGCTAAAAAACAGAGGACTTGGTTTAAAAGAAATAAAGATATCATTTGGTTCAACCACCCAGTTAATTGGCAAGATATAGTTAAATTAATTACAACAAATATTTACTAACAAGTTTCATATAGAACTAATATTTGGTACTATATTAGGTATGATTGAGCAACTCTTTGGGTCTAAAACACGTGTTAAGCTACTGCAATTATTTTACAGTAATCCTAATCGATCGTTTTATGTTAGAGAGATAACACGCAAAATTGATGAGCAGATTAACTCAGTGCGTCGTGAGCTGAGCAATTTACTAAGCATTGGCATTATAACCTCAGACAATACAAATAACAAACTTTATTACGAAGTTAATCAAACCTTTGAATATTTTGAACCTTTACAAAAAATTTTTGGGAATAATGCTAATAGAAGTTTAGATAAAAGTGATATAGAGCAAGATCTAGAAACAGATTTGTCTTTAAAGGCTATAGGCCATATAGATTTAGCTGTTTATACAGGCACTTTTACTCGTGACGATAGTGCAGGAGTTGATGTTTTGATTGTAGGAGATGTTAACCCGAATGCTCTCCAAAAATATATTGATGGGCTAGAAGCTAACGAAAATAAAAGTTTACGTTATGCAGTTATGAGCTTGGCTGACTTTCAGTATAGACAACAAATTAGAGATCGTTTTGCAACTGCTATAGCTAAAGCTAAAAAACAAGTGTTAGTTGATTCACATAATCTTCTAACAGATTATAATAAATCTGAGCAATTAACCAAGGAATAAATAATGGAATTACAATTTTACGGAGCTAATACTATTAGTGTGAGTTATAAAGGTACCAGGATCGTTGTTGACGATAATTTAGGCCAATTGGCTAGTAAATCAATAACTAAACCTGAAGATGTTAGCTTGTTCACCATGGCCCATGAACCAGTTAATAGTCGGTTAGTCTTTGATAAACCAGGTGAGTATGAAGTAGCAGAAATTTCAATTATAGGTATTCCAACAAGAGCACACATAGACGATGATCAAAGTAATAACGCCACAATGTTTAAACTAATCGCTGGCGATATAAGCGTTTTAATTACTGGCCATATTTATCCTAGCTTAAGCGATGACCAATTAGAAACAATCGGTATAATTGATATACTCATAATACCTGTAGGTGGGAATGGATACACTCTTGATCCTCAAGGGGCTTTAAAGATAATAAGATCAGTAGAACCTAAAATTGTTATTCCTAGTCATTACGACGATAAATCACTTAAATACCCAGTAGTGCAACAAGATTTAGATATGGCTCTCAAGGGTTTAGCCATGGAGCCTAAGGAGACTTTAACTAAGCTAAAGGTTAAAACGAACGAATTATTGGATTCAACTCAATTAATAATTTTGGAAAAAACTTAGCCTAAACTGTTTTAGAGTCTAATAAGCCTTGCTTTTTAAGAGTACGAATAGCTTGGGTACTGAGTTTCATTTGAGTCTTTTTGCCGTTAATAACAATGGTTTTTTTCTGAAGATTTGGTTTCCAAACTCTTTTAGTGTGTCTTTGGGAAAAGCTAACATTATTGCCGTATTGCTTGCCTTTACCTGTAAGTTCACATTTTTGCATAATATAGTCCTTGATATTATTAAAGATTCAAGGAGTTAGTCTAACAAAATTCAAGTAATTCGTCAAATACAACTCTTGTCTTGTTAGCTAAAAAGCAAAAGCGTAACAGCTTCTCCGTAGCGTAAACACAAGTGAAAAAAAGCTTCCTGAGTAATATGCTCAGCCAAAATGGCTACGCTGAACTATGATCTCTAAATGTCTTTACGATGCTTAACTTTGTAATTTGCACAATCTTAGTGTCATCATCAATGACATAAAGTATCTTATAAACCCCTTGTCTTGCCATCTAGTATTATCGCGATGTCACAAGATCTCAATGCAACCTTACTTACTACCGCACTCGGATAGAAATATCTTGTTTCCCGCGCTTGTTGTTTAAAAATGAGAGAAAAAGCCTATGCCGGACACAATTAATTTGACATAAAAAAGCAACAAGAAAACTGACTGTTATTAAACAAGTAGTGGTTTAAGTTGCATTGTAACTATAGCCAACATCTTGATATACTTAAATTAACTAAAAATGTTTAGTAATCTCAACGCAACCGATATTATATTACTTTTGCTATCGATAGTGGTTTCTTTGGTGATACATGAAACTATGCATGGCTATATGGCTTTTTGGTTGGGAGATGACACGGCGATGGAAGCTGGTAGACTGAGTTTTAATCCTTTAAAACATATTGATCCTCTAACGACAATTATCATGCCCGCTGTACTGATTATTATTACCGGTATTCCTTTTCTGGCAGCTAAGCCAGTTCCTTTTAATCCTAATCGTGTTAAATACGGAGAGTATGGTGCGGCTTTAGTTGGGATAATTGGGCCTTTAACCAACCTTGCCCTAGCAGTTATAGCGGCTATTTTCTTTCGGCTATTTTTTAAAAACCTAGGCAGTCTTGCATATCAAGCTGTCATAATATTTGCTGAAGTTAACGTTGCTATGTTTATTTTTAACATGATTCCTTTCCCCCCCCTTGATGGCTCAAGACTACTTTATGCTTTTGCCCCTGAACCTTTACGAGAATTGATGGCCAAAATAGAAGCGGCAGGGTTTATAACAGCTTTGTTTATTATCTTTTTACTGTTTTATGTTATATCTGGTCCAATTTATAATCTGGAAAACGGTTTGATGCAATTACTCTTTGGGTAATTCCGGTTATAATATTAATTAGGTCGGGCAGGTTATCCTTAATCCGAGCGAATGATTATCTGATACTAATCATAAGGGAGCTTAATATTTGTAAAAACCGTGGTTTTTACGTGCAAGCACCCACCTGGGTTTTCTCAGGTGATCAAGCTCGGACCCGACTCTAGGGTATTTACGGGGTGTAGCGCAGTGGTAGCGCGTACGGCTGGGGGCCGTGAGGTCGCAGGTTCAATCCCTGTCACCCCGACCATGCTTATGCTTATTCAGACCAAGGATTTAGAATACTAAGCTCGGTAAACTGTTTAAAGTCTTTCACGTTTCTAGTTACTAATACCATGTGATTACGTATAGATTGAGAGGCTAGCAAACTATCTATAATAGGCGATGTTTTACCATATTTTTGAGCCATAGCGGTTAACTTGCCCCATAAATCTGTATCATACACGGTAAGGTCTAAGATTCTACCTTCAAAGGCTTCATATAGTCCAGTTAGATAGTCTTCAAGTTTTTGGTGTAACCTTGGGTCGTTAGCCAGGCTTATGCCTTTTTGAATTTCACCTAGAGTTAAGCATGAAACATATAGGCTATCATTATCTGTATTGGTTAGCCAATCCATATAACCGCTGTTCTTACTTGACTTTACGGCTTCACTGATGGCGACAGTGTCTAATAGGTATTTAGTAGGGTTCATTAGTAAATCTCGGTTGGTGTAGCACGACCCGTAGGGGACTTATCACGACTCAGGTCTAATTTACTTAAGTCCATAGCCATAATAGCTTCTTTAACAGATTTCTTCTTACTTGTTAGCTTTTGATATTCTTTATAGCTAATTAATACGGCTGTATTATGGCCACGCCTACTTATAATTTGAGGACCATTAATAATACTAGTATTTACTACTTCACTAAGCTTATTTTTTGCATCTTGTAATTGCCATGTCATTATTTAATTCTAGCCTAGACAGTCTAGCTTGTCAAGTAAAAGTGCTTATATCAAAAACTGTTTATCAACAATTTGACCTTTCAATATCAGGATATCTACTAATTGTCTTAGGTTAAAAAGCTTATCTATAAAGTTAGTGTAGTTAGATAAGGCTTCATAAGCTAATGTTAAATTAGGTTCGACGACAGTATCATTGTGCCGACCAAAGTTTTTATGCTTATATTTATTATTGACAATGTATATACGTTTGTATATCATAAAAGCGGAGGATACAATCATGACATCTACATCAAGTATCAAAAAATGGGGCAATAGTTTAGCTATAAGAATACCTTCTTCTGTAGCTAAAGATTTGAATTTATCTGAAAATAGCACGATACAGATTACTAGTGACGGGTTTATGGCCACTATTCGCCCTAAAAAGGGTAAAAAACAATCCCTTCAAGACCTAGTATCTGCGATTACTCCAGATAATAGACATCAAGAAGTTGATTGGGGCGAACCAGTTGGTAAAGAGATATGGTAAGTGATTACATACCCGACAGGGGTGATATAGTTTGGCTTAATTTTAACCCCCAACGGGGACATGAGCAGACAGGTATAAGGCCAGCCCTAGTATTGTCACCCAAGAGTTACAATAGGAACTCAAAGTTAATGCTTGCATGTCCTATAACGTCAAAAGTTAAAGGCTACCCCTTTGAAATACGGGTTGTAACTAAGAAGATTAACGGAGCTGTATTAGTCGACCAAGTTAAAAATCTTGATTGGTCTAGTAGGAATATATCTTTTGTTGAAAAAAGTCCTCATGAAGTCCTAGAACACGCACAGGAATTAATTGAAACACTTATTAGAGATTAATCTCTATAAGATTAGCTAGCTGTGCTGGCAGGTAACTCGGTTGTTTTCAGTAAGTTCCTGTTCCAGTATAGTTTTAGTGACTTAAGAAGTTCATCTAGCTGTTCAAGTTTAATCGCTTCTGGTCGACCATGATTATGCTTATATTTCATACTCAAGGTTAACAAATACTGCTTGACAATGTGTGCACGAATCGTGTACACTTAAATCATGACGAATGTTACTCTATCTGTTAATGAAAATGATTTAAGAAAAGCGCGTAGCTTAGCTAGGCTTAATAATACTTCTCTTAATGAAATGTTTAGAGAGTGGCTAAAGGGTATTACTCAAACAAAAGACGTTAATATAGAGGCGAAGCTAAAGTCTCTATGGGAAGATACAGATTATGTTGTTGTTGGTAGAAAATTGACAAGAGAAGAAATGCACAAAAGATAGCCATGGTTTTTATAGATACAAATGTTTTTGTGTACGCTCATGATAAAAGTGACCCAGTTAAATTTGAGGCTGCTAAGGCTTTAATTCTAAGCCAAGTATCCAAGAATCAAGCTGTAATTAGTTTCCAGGTTATCCAAGAATTTTGCAACGTAATGCTCAAGGAGTCAGAAAAGAAGTTAAACATTAAAGACGCAAAAAGAATTGTACAAGAACTACTCTTACCTCTAGTGGCGCATAATCAGAGCGGATTGTCTATAGAAAATACTTTGGACTTATTTGATAAATATTCTCTTAGCTTTTACGATGCTGCTATTATTAGCGCAGCACTTGATACAGGATGCGATACTATCTATAGCGAAGATATGCAGAACGGTGCAAGCTATGACGGTGCTACAGTAGTAAATCCGTTTGTTTAGACTAATCTCATAGTTCATATTCGACACATAAATTTTCTGCAGAGCCATTCATAAAAGTCTTATCATTTGCTGTATTACTCCAGTAAGTTCTTAGTGATTCAAGTAGTTCATCAAGCTGTTCAAGTTTAATTGCTCCTGGTCGACCATGATTATGCTGATTTTGGTAAATATGAAGCTGTTGACACTGTACACTATCCAGTGTACACTAATAATATGGTAAACATAACACTCTCGGCGAACGAAGAATCAATTGCAAAGGCTCGTAGGCTAGCAAATAGCAGAAACACCAGTCTCAACGTTATGTTTAGAGAGTGGCTTGACCACCTTAGCTCTACTAACGATACTGAATCAGTCAGCAAAAGGTTAAATGCTCTATGGGAAAAGACAACCTATAAAAGCGACGGCCGTAAGCTTACTAGAGAAGAAATGAACGAAAGGTAATGAAAGTTTTCATTGACACTAATATCTTAGTATATGCTCAAGATAACTTTGATGAGAAGAAGACTAAAAAGGCCAGGACTTTAATTGAGCAATTAACAGAGAACAAGCAAGGTGTTATTAGCACACAGGTAGTCCAAGAGTTTTCAAATGTCCTAATAAAAAAATCTGCAGGTAAGTTAGATATATCTTTGTTGCCGAATATACTAGACGATATGTTATTCCCCTTACTCTCGCACACTCCAGACGGTTCTTTCTATAAGAGAGCTATAAATACTTATAGTAAATATTCATTAAGTTTTTATGATGCACTAATCGTTCAGGCCGCAATTGATTTGAAGTGTGAACTAATCTACAGCGAAGATATGCAAAACGGAGCCCACTATGATGGGGTGACGATAGCGAACCCGTTTATATAAGTGCTTATATCAAAAACCTTTTATTAACAATTCAACCTTTCAATATCAGAGTGTCTGCTAATTGCCTTAGACTAAGAAGTTTATCTCTAAAATTAGCATAGTTAGACAAGGTTTCATAAGTCAATGTTAAACTAGGTTCAACAGCAGTATCATGGAGCCAACCAAAGCTCTTAGGCGTATGTTTATTATTGACGATGTATCTTTTGTTGAAAAAAGTCCTCATGAAGTCCTAGAACACGCACAGGAATTAATTGAAACACTTATTAGAGATTAATCTCTATAAGATTAGCTAGCTGTGCTGGCAGGTAACTCGGTTGTTTTCAGTAAGTTCCTGTTCCAGTATAGTTTTAGTGACTTAAGAAGTTAATCTAGCTGTTCAAGTTTAATCGCTTCTGGTCGATTAGGTTTATGCTTATTATTTACTTATTATTTTTGTGCTAACACAATTCGATTCCCTATTGACAATATAATCTGGTGTATATACAATAGATTATATGAAAACTGCTGTAGTAAACTTTAAGACTGACGACGCAACGAAGGTTAAGGCTCAAGCTGTAGCTAAGCAGATTGGTATACCGTTAAGCAATCTGTTGAATGCCTACTTATACGAACTTGCCTCTACTGGTAGTGTACATTTTACCGCCTCTGAACCTATGACTGAAGAAATGGAGAAGGTTATTGAACAAGCTGAAAAAGAAATAGCTGCTGGCGAAGTTAGTGGACCTTTTGAAACACTGGAAGAAATGTTTGCTCACTTGGATAGTTTGTAATGATTATTGAAACCACTAAAACTTTTGATAAACAATACTCAAAGTTAAATGACAAAACAAAAACTATTTATAAAAATCGTATAGTTATGTT
>JAJZHX010000087.1 GCA_021804315.1 bacterium | reverse complement strand
CCATTGATGAGATGTTTCATGGGCTATCACTCTAGTAATATCTTGCATCGTAGAGATTGATGGATTACTTTTATCACTTAAGAACATTGACTCCCTATAAGTTATTAGTCCCCAGTTTTCCATGGCGCCAACCTCAAAATCTGGTAAAGCGACATGATCTAATTTTTTAAGCGGAAAAGCAGTTTTAAAATAATCTTCTAAAAATTCTAAAATCTTGACAGCTTCATTAACTGAATATTCTAAAGCAGACAAAGGATGAGCCAATGACGCCCAGCTTGAAACAATAACGCCACTCTTAGTTTTCTTAGATAAACTATGCATTTCGCCAAAAACAAAGGCTAATAAGTAGCATGACATAACAGGTGAAGTTGTAAACTCAGATGTTAAGCGTTTGTTGTTAAGCGACTGTTTTTTAATAGGCGTATTAGCTAAAACTACCAGTTTATCTTTGGTTATTAAGGTTAAATCAAAAGTAGCTTTGGCCTCTGGCTCGTCTATACAAGGGAAGGCTTCTCTGGCATGATGACTCTCAAATTGTGTAGCAATAAGTTTTTTATGCTGATTATCAAGTTTAAAATTACATGGATAAATGCCGTGCATAGTTTGCGTAATACGACCCTCAAAATTAAGTTCTATCAGATATTCACCAGGGTACAATAATTTTTGGCTGTGCAGTCTAACTTCTTCAAATTTTTTGTGATGATTAATTCTCTCTATGTCTACTGTTTTAACACCAGTTTTAGAACTATATAGTGCCTTAGCGCCTGTAATTTGTAGATCTTTTTGATGAAAGGTTAGCCGCTTGCTAGGCCTTCCGACTTTCTCCCCCTTAATAACTACCTTACCTTTAAAGGTTAAGTTGTCGTCGTCAATATCTAAAGTCAGCTGATAGTTATTTGGTACAAACTGCCTAAATAATCTTGTGACTTTGCTTGACATATGTTTTAGAGTTTAACAAAATACTTTAACAAAAAGCAAAAATTGCCATTCAACTAAAAATGTTATTATAAAGCTGAATGGATAATAAATTTAGCCGAATACCCATTGAATCTAATGAAGTGGTATATTTTTTAGAGCATGACCCCAAAAGTCCGACTGACCAGATTAGTGTTAATAGCGGGCTAATAAGAGGTTTTAGTGACAACTATCTTTTAAGAGTCGTAGTTAGAAGAGATATAGACGATATAGCTTTTGTTAGTTTATACCCTGATGAAGTTTTTACTAAAGCAGATATTATTAGGTTAGTACCTGAATATGCCAACAATTGGCGTGATGGTTCTTGTATTTTTAGAACATTTTCCGAAAAACTAAAATATCCTACATTGTCTACAAAGTTGATTGACTTGATGATCCATGAGACTTTTAATAAAGGTATTGGCCAGTACTTGCCATCGTTTGAAGAGAAGAAAGTCGAAGATAACCCAATATAATAAAAACTTATTATGTCTATCAAGAATGCTCTATTCATAATTTAATAATCATTAAGCCACCACTAACTTTGACATTATATTACCCACTAATGTATAGTAAAACTAGTGAGTTGATCCGGCCGGACTTAATGGTCGGATTTTTTTATAGAATTTAGATGCTTTATGTAATCAAAGAAAGGATTAAATGATGGATTTAGACATGAAACAACTAGCTGTAGCAATTAGAACAATTGCTGAAGAAAAGAACCTACCTGAAGATTCTGTTAAGGAAGTAGTTGAACAAGCTTTGGCGGCTGCCTACCGTAGAGATTATGGCGATCGTGAACAAGAAATTAGAGTTAATATGAACCTTAACACTGGAGATATTGATGTCTATATATCCAAAGAAATTGTTGAAAAAGTTAGCAATCCCGCTTATGAGATGAGTCTAAAAGATGCTCAAGTAAGACGAAAAAATGCTCAACTTGGCGAAACTATAGAAGTTCATGAAAAAGCCGAAGAATTTGGTAGAGTTGCAGCTCAAACAGCCAAGCAAGTTATTTTGCAACGACTAAGAGAAGCTGAGAGGGAAATTATCATGAATGAATATCAGGATAAAATTGGTACTGTTATCAATGCCACTGTCGCACGAGTCGAAGGCAATGTCCTAAGAATCGATTTAGGTAAAGCACAAGGCATTATGCCTAAAAGTGAGCAGATTCAAGGTGAAAGATATTACCCCGGGCAGAGGCTAAAAGTCTATCTAAAGGATGTCGAAAGAGGTTTTAGAGGTCCACAGTTGGTTGTCTCTAGAGGGTGTAACGAATTTATCGAATGGTTGTTTAGAGCCGAAGTTCCAGAAATGGAAGCAGGTGCAGTGACAATTAAAGGCATTGCCAGAGAAGCAGGTGTCAGGACAAAAATCGCTGTATCAAGTACTGTACCTGGAGTAGACCCTGTTGGCACTTTTGTTGGCGGTCATGGTACTAGGGTTAATGCAGTTGTATCAGAAGTTGGCGAGCAGGAAAAAATAGACATTATCGTTTGGTCAGATGACAGCGTTGAATATATTACACAGGCTTTAAGCCCTACAAAGGTAGCTAAAGTCATAATTAATGAAAAAGACAAAAAAGCAATAGTTCAGGTCCCTGAAGATCAGCTAAGTATTGCCATCGGTAAATCTGGTCAGAATGTTCGCTTAGCATCTAAATTAACTGGTTATGAGCTAGATATTGCTGCTGTCAATACGGCTTCTGGTAACCAAGCAGATGCTGGAGCTGTTGGTAAAATAGAAACTGCTGAACTGCCTAAAGTCCCGCGCTTAAAGAAAAAGAATGAACTAGAAAACTCACTGCTCGAGGCTATTGAAGAGCATGGTGAATAAAAGGTTGCAATAATTTTCAATACCCTAGCAGATACAGTTAAAAGTTTAAAACAGATTAAATAGTAATAAATTAGCACTCTTGACCATAGAGTGCTAAAGAGCTATTATGTATTTAGCTTAATTTCATTGAATTTTAAGAATTAGCGTATAAAAATATTATAAAAGGGATTAATATAATTAGATATGATGCCAAATTCACCAGATTTTCAAGAATTTTTAAATCATTTAA
>JAJZHX010000086.1 GCA_021804315.1 bacterium | reverse complement strand
GAGATATCAATGGTCAGAGCTGATTTAATCGATGCAATCGACAGAAGATTAAGATCTATCAGAAATTCTAAGTTAGCTTTTGGTGGTGTTCAGGTTGTCATGTTTGGCGATCTTTATCAGCTACCACCAGTTGTCGAAAGTCATCAGTTAAGAAGATATTTAAATTATAAGTATGGTGGTATTTACTTTTTTAATGCCAAGGTTTGGCGAAAAACCACACTACATCTTTATGAGCTAGAGCAGGTATTTAGACAAACGGATAATGATTTTATAGAGATTCTTAATCAAATTAGAGAAGGGAACATTAGCCCTAAGCTACTGGCTAAGCTTAATCAAAGAGTTGTTAAAGTCCCTAAAAATAAACCATTAATTATTCTGGCACCAACTAATAAATTAGTTAATGAAATAAACCTAAAACAATTAGCTAAATTAACAACCAAATCTTATATTTATAAAGCAAAACCCAGAAATTCTTCAGAAGATCTGACTCTGAAAGTTGGTGCTCAAGTTATGATGACCAAAAATGACTCCCAACAAAGATGGGTGAATGGTAGTTTAGGAGAGATAAAAAAACTTAGTAAGCATAGCGTTAAAGTAAAAATTAATCAGCAAGTATATAAGGTTAATAAACAAACCTGGGCTAAAGTAGACTATCTTTATAACCCTAAAAATCAGCAAATAAAAAAAACGAGAACTGGCTACTTAAAACAATATCCTATCAAACTAGCTTGGGCGGTAACTATCCACAAATCTCAAGGCCAGACTTTCGATAACTGTCTAATTAATCTTAAAGATGGTGTCTTTAGCGCTGGCCAAGCATATGTGGCCCTAAGTCGCTGTAAAAGTTTAGAAGGTCTGTATTTAGGTTCAGTAGTGATGCCATCAGATATTAACGTTGATCCTAAGATCAGTCAGTTTATGAAGTCTCTAAAAAGCTAATCAAGCTTCAGTAATTTTATCTAATATATTATTTAAGTCCCTAAGTTCCTGATTACTTAGTTTAAATAAATTAGATTGTTTATCCTCAACTAATAATTTAATAAAATGATCTCTTAGTTTTTCGCCTTTAGGGCTTAGTTTAACCATTTTAATCCGTCGATCATGCTTGTCTGGAAAACGATTAGCAACACCCTTATTTTCTAAGCCATCAACAATACCGGTAATATTAGAAGCGTCACAATTAAAGACTTTAGTAAAACTATTCATCGGGCAGGGCTGATCGAGTAGCAACACCATGATAGCTTGCATGCCGGTTATATCGTAATTGCCAGCTAAATCAATTAAACGATGCTTAGCTTGCATCATGCAACTAATTAATAGACCATAGGTCTGCTCAACTAATTTGTCATCAATAATACTTGACATTCTCAACTATTGACCTTTACAATTAATTCTAAGAACTAATTTTAAGATTAATCTAAACAAAATTCAAGGAGATGGCCTTTTATGGTTAAAACACAGACTAAACAAACCAACCATTGGTTTATATTAGTATTACTAGCTCTAGCTCAGTTTATGGTGGTGCTTGATCTTTCAATTGTTAATGTGGCACTGCCACATATTCAACATGCTTTTCATTTATCTATTAATAACTTACAGTGGGTAATTACGGCTTATGCACTAACTTTTGGTGGTTTATTACTGCTTGGCGGTAGGGCAGCTGATTTATTCGGTAGACGTAAAATCTTCTTAACTGGCGTAACTATTTTCTTTCTAGCTTCACTGGGAACAGGCTTATCGCAAAGTGGCACCATGTTAATTATTTTTAGAGCTCTGCAAGGCATGGCTGGAGCTTTCATGTCGCCAGCCGCACTATCGATAGTTTTAGTAACTTACCGTGAAGGTCATGAGCGGAATGTCGCTCTAAGTGTTTGGGGAGCAGTAGCTTCTGGTGGGGCAGCTGCCGGTGTACTATTTGGTGGTATTATTACTCAATACTTAAGTTGGCGGTGGAACTTCTTTATTAATATTCCAATAGGTATTTTTGTAGTCCTAACTGCCATAAGAGTACTTGATCATTATAAGACTGAGGCTACTCATAACGATCTTGATTTAAGGGGAGCAACTTCAGTAACTGCCGGTCTAATGGTTCTAGTTTTTGCTTTAACTAAAGCTCCAACTTATGGCTGGTTAGATTATAAAACACTGATCTTCTTTGGCATTAGCTTAGTATTTCTAAGCTTCTTTATATTTAACGAATCAAGAGCCAAACATCCATTATTGCCATTTCATATTTTTAAGATTCGTAATCTTTCTGGCGCCAATTCAGCGATGATTATGTTAGCTGCCTCTATGCTATCAGTTTTCTTCTTTACGACTCTTTATGTTCAAAACATTCTAGGTTTTTCACCAATCAGAACCGGCCTTAGCTTTCTAATTATTCCACTGGTCATAGTTATAGTTGCTACTAATGTACCAAGAATAATCCAGAAGATCGGTTATAGACCAATTTTAATAACAGCTCCATTAATCGTAGCTGGTGGTCTATTCTATCTATCTAGAATACCGGTTCATGGTCATTACTGGGCTAACCTGGCGCCAGGACTGATCCTAATGGGTCTGGGAATGGGCGCTAACTTTGTCAGTATTACGATTGCAGCAACAAGTGGTGTCCCTAAACATGATTCAGGTTTGGCTTCTGGCATCCTTAATACTACTCAACAACTCGGTGGCTCACTTGGATTAGCTGTTCTAACTGGTGTCGCTAGCTCAACAACCACTAGTTACCTTAAAAACTTACATCAAGTCCCAACTAAATTAAATGAAATAACCGCGACAGTTCATGGCTACAGACAAGGTTTTATAGTAGCCACCGGCTTTGCTATCACAGCTTCAATAATAGCAACTGTAGTTATAAGAAATCAGCAAGCTAAGAATGATCCTAGTCACCCCGAAAAAATAGTCTTAGCTTAATTAAAGTAAATTTTTTCATAGTTAAAATAATAACAAGAAGTGTTTAATGTAAATTACAATAAACAATCTTAAACATAAGCAATTTTCTTACCAATATAATTATGTTATAGTGCCTTTTGTAAACCAATTTAAGAGAGGTATAGGATATTATGAATAGTCATGAACTAAACACTCAAACCTTATTTGAACAACAGGATGATAGTTTCATTGAACAAACCCAATATAACCCAAACTTATTAGATAGACTGAGA
>JAJZHX010000085.1 GCA_021804315.1 bacterium | reverse complement strand
GTATTTGTAGGGTTATAGTTTAATGTATCTTGTTGACTATTATCTGTTGTTGGTTGATCATTGGTTGGTTCAACGGGAACAGCTGAACTTTGATCATCAACTGGTTGAGATAATGGTTGAAAGACTGGTTGATTCTCTGTTGATTCTTGGGTATTAGATGTATCTGGATTTAATGTATCTTGTTGACTATTATCTGTTGTTGGTTGATCATTGGTTGGTTCAACGGGAACATTATTGAGGTTGGGATTATTTGGTAGATCGTTTAAGACTTCATGGGCAACCTTAACAATATCTTCAAGTGTAACTTGAGATTTGACTAAGTATCTATCAGCACCTAGTTTATCTGCTCTATCTTGATCGTCTGTTTGTCCGAGTGCTGTTAACATAATAATTTTTACGTTATTTAAAGTTGGAGTTGCTCTAATAATGTCTAGCATTTCAAAACCACTAATTTTTGGCATCATAACATCAGATATAATAAGATCAGGATGTTCATTTTTAGCTACAATTAAGCCTTCTTCACCGTCGTGTGCAGAAACTATTTCGAATCCTTCTGCCTGCATTCTTGCTTCGTAGATATCCCTTAAATTATTGTCATCTTCAACTAATAAAACTTTAGACATTACAAGATCCTATCTTAATTATTAAACTTATGGTTAAATTATATCATACAAACTTTTAGTTAGGTGTAATAGTGTTGTTTTTAAGATTTATGGCTTTTTCGCTGGATAATCTAGGTAGATTAATAAAAAACGTCGTGCCTTTATTAGGCTCACTGTTAATCCAAATTTTGCCAGAGTATAATTCTATGATTTTTTTTGTTATAAATAAGCCTAAACCCGTTCCACCGATTGTTCTAGTAGCTGAATTGTCTACTCTGTAAAATTTTTGGAATAAGTGAGGAATATCGTCCTTAGGTATGCCAGAACCGGTATCCTTGACATAAATTTGAATCAAATTATTGTCTGCCGTTACACCTATTGTTATTTTACCTTGTTCAGTGTATTTGACAGCGTTATCATATAAATTAGTGATTGCTTCATTGAATCTATCAGGATCAACGTAGGCATAGTATAAAGGTTTGATAGATTTATTTTCATTGAGGTTATTAACAGAAGCGTCAATTCTGTCGGCAGAACCGATTAAAAATTCGCTAAATAAACCTTTTTTAGTCGCTTCGAATTTAAGATCGTTAGAAACTTGTTCTAAAAAACTAACCATTTCAACTACAGTCGGATGATTGACTAATCTTCCGTCTTCGGCCTTAGAACTAGTTAATAAATCTTGGAATAACTTTCCTAAATGTTGAATGGTTGTATGGGCTTTATTGAGATAATCTCTGGCTCTATTATCTATAGTGGCGACCTTTTCGTTAAGGGCCAAAGATAAATATCCTTCGATGGCCGCAACAGGTGTTCTCATCTCGTGTGATGCTGTAGAAATAAAATCGGCTTTTCTTTGTTCTTCTTCCCTTTCACTTGAAACATTTCGAAAACCAATTACTAAAGCAGTTACTTCATTTTGATTTTTAACTGGTGAAATTGATAAATTAATTGGAATAAAACTATTTGATCGAGTTTGAAGATAAGCATCATTATCTCGTATGATTTCTTGCGTTAAAAAAGCTTTATCGATAGGATTTTGATCTTGAGAGTATGGTTCGTTCTTATTATTGACTAATTTTAGAACTAAATTTATGTTAATATTCAGGGCGTCTTCTTGTTTCCAGCCACTAATTTTTGATGCTGAAGGATTAAAGAGCTGAATATTTTTATTATTATCAATTAAAATTAGACCATCTTCGATTGTGTTAATAATAACAGCTAGTTTTTGCTGATTATTATTATCAATTAGAGGTTGGGTTGATTGACGGGGTTTGTTTTTAAAAAAAATCATAGCTGTCTTTTATTATTATGAAAATTTATAATAAAGTAAACAAGCTTATGCTTAGAAGGCATCAGTTTATTAATTAATTTATGTTAATATTAATTTAGTTTGGCCCCTTCGTCTAGTGGTTTAGGACGTCAGGTTCTCATCCTGAAAATCGCGGGTTCGAATCCCGCAGGGGTCACCAAAACAGCAGATTTAAAAAAAGTTCCTAGTTCCTAGTTCCTAGTATATTAGGAACTTTTGTGCTATCCTTAGAGCATGAAAACTTCAGAAAAAATAATAGAATACCTTAAGCAAAATAATCAGACTACAACAAGTAATCTAGTTGATTATTTGGGCATAACCGACAGAGCCGTAAGAAAGCAGCTGAGATCACTTATAGATGCTAGGCTGATCCAAAAGACAGGTAAACCACCAAAGGTCTATTACTCACCTGCCGTTAAAATAGATGAACCAAGCCAAGCTATAATGGATACAATACCTAAAATTATCCAAAATATTCTTGCGAAAGAGTTCTACTACATATCTGCTCGTGGCACAATTTACGAAGGTTGCGAAGGTTTTATATATTGGTGCCAAGAGAGAAAACTAGATCTTAAAAAAACTGCCGAACAATATCAAAAAATTATCCAAAAGTACCATAAATATAAAAGCAATAGTTTAATCGACGGTATGTATAAAATAAAAAGTACATTTGATGAAGTCTGGCTTGATGAAGTTTTTTATGTTGATTTTTATAGCATTGAAATATTTGGCAAAACAAAACTTGGACAATTACTACTTTTTGCAAAACAAAGTCAAAACAGAAAACTAATTCATGAAATTGCAGACATAATTAAAAACCCACTTTTGAATGTGATTAAACAATATAATATAGATGGCATAGGCTTTATACCCCCAACAGTAAAGAGAGAGATTCAGCTCATAAAGTTGTTACAAAATAGGCTTAATCTTAATCAGCGAATTATTAAGATAGATAAAATTAGAACATCCGTGACAGTACCACAGAAGACCCTTACTAAGCTAAAAGACAGGATCATTAATGCTAGCGAAACAATGGCACTTAACGATTCAGTTGTATATGAGAATATTTTGCTTGTTGATGACGCTCTCGGCTCTGGAGCTACCCTTAATGAAATAGCCAAAAAAATACGCCAAAAGGGAGTATGTAGGGGCAAAATCATAGGATTTGTCATAACTGGTAGCTTCAAAAGTTTTGATGTTATTAGTGAAGTCTAGACGTATATTTGTTAGCCGAGGATCTATCTATTTTTTCTGAGATCTC
>JAJZHX010000084.1 GCA_021804315.1 bacterium | reverse complement strand
ACAGGAATATCGGCAATTACTAAAAGGCAGATTATTGAGGTTATGATTGCTATGTTTGCTGATTCAGTTTGGGGGTGCGGGATCCTAGGTAATTGTGGTCAAGATTTTACCAATGAGTTAAAAGACCTTATTACCCCCTTATGGGTTCAGCCAGCAATCACGCCACTTTTAAAATAAAAATTATTAAGTTAGTTATACTAAAGACATGGATGATAGACAAGCAAGACTTAAAAGTATCAATTATGAAATTGATCAGTTGAAAATAAAGCTTAATCTAGCTAATCACGCAAATCAGCTTGAAAGCTTAAAAAAACTTAGCCAAGATCCGAATTTTTGGCAAGATAATCTTAAGGCTCAATCAGTTATGAGGCAGATAGCTAAGCTTGAGGATAAAATAAAACCTTGGCAAGAGCTAAATGATGAACTTAAAGATATAGTTGAAATTATTAACTTAAAAGATCAGACTCTTGATCAAGAAATAGATGAGCATCTTCAACAAATAGCAGTAAAATTTGATTATCTAAAAAAAGACCTAAGATTTATAGGTCGATATGATGACCATGATGCTATTATTAGTATTTTTGCAGGCGCTGGTGGCACCGATGCACAAGATTGGACACAAATGTTACTCAGGATGTATGTGCGTTACTTTGAATCACAGAAGTGGAGTTATCAGATAGTTGATGAGTCAAAAGGCGATGAAGCCGGCTTAAAGAGTGTTACTCTAAGCGTTGACGGCAATAATGTTTATGGCAAATTAAAGGGTGAGCATGGCGTCCATAGATTGGTCAGGCTTAGTCCATTTAACGCCGATAATTTGCGACAAACTAGTTTTGCGAAAGTAGAAGTAGTGCCTAAGATTGTTGAGCCTGAAGATATTGTGATTGACGAGAATGACTTAAAAGTCGATGTCTATAGAAGCGGTGGTCATGGCGGTCAGAGCGTTAATACGACTGATTCAGCCGTCAGAATAACTCATTTGCCAACGTCAATAACTGTAGCCATTCAAAATGAAAGATCTCAATTACAAAATAGAGAAATGGCCATGACAATCTTAAGGTCTAAATTAGCTAAACTTAAATTACAGCAACACAAAGAAACAATCAACGATCTTAGAGGAGAAAATCAATCTGCAGAATGGGGTAATCAGATTAGGAACTACGTTTTACATCCTTATAAACAAGTCAAAGATCTAAGAACAAAGTATGAGACTAGTGATCCCGATAGTGTCTTAAATGGCAAGCTAGATAATTTTATAGACGCCTATATAGAGTATAATTTAAATGACAACGATAACTAGAAAAATATCTTTAATTCGTAATACCAATTCTAATAACTTATTAAAGGCTAGTTCTTTGACATTAGAGATTTGACTCTATTGACTATTCCAGAGTGCTGTTATTCTCTTAGCCCTCCTGGCTAATATCCGCTTGCTGTAATCTCCGGCTCGGCTTTATAAGGGTAACTACTTAGCCTAACTGTAGCCAAATCACTAGTTTAGCCATGGTATAATTAAGCTTAATGATTTTACTTGATAGGGTAACAAAACAATATCCTAGGGCTGAAGATCAAGTGGCCTTAGATCGGATTAGTTTACATGTTGATCCCAAAGAATTCGTTATTGTTATAGGTCAAAGCGGTGCCGGTAAAACAACCTTGCTTAAGTTATTGACTAGAGAAGAAAGACCAACTTCTGGCAAAATAATTGTTGGAGGGGTAGACTACGATAAACTCAAAGACAAAGATATTCCAATGTTGAGACGTAAAATAGGGGTTGTTTTTCAGGACTTTAAGTTATTACCCAATAAAACAGTTTTTGAAAACGTGGCTTTCGCTCTAGAGGTAGTAGGGGTTAGCAATAAAGAAATTCATAGCACTGTTCCGAAAGTACTAGGTATCGTTAATCTTAAAGGAAAAGAAAATTTTATGCCTAGACAATTATCAGGAGGAGAAAGACAGCGAGTGGCAATTGCTAGAGCGATAGTCAGGCAGCCTAGAATTTTAGTAGCTGATGAGCCAACCGGTAACCTTGATCCAAAACATGCTTGGGATGTTATTAAAGTTCTTGAAAAAATTAATCGATTCGGCACAACAGTTTTACTAACTACTCACAATAAAGAGATTGTTGATAAATTAAAAAGAAGAGTGGTTGTCATTAAAGACGGGAAGATTATTAGCGACAAGGCTAATGCCGGTTATAACAAGTTATGAGAAGAAAGATAAGAACTTTTTGGCGGATATTACATACCGGAATTGTTAATTTTATGCGTAATATTAGTTTAGCCGTAGCAGCTATAGCAGTGATGGTTGTGACTTTAACGATAGTTTTGTTTTCTGTTATCACTAACGCTACTTTTGCTAATACACTTTCACAAATTACCAATAAAATTAATGTATCAGTTTTTCTCAAGAATGATTTGTCAACTACCCAGACAAATCAGCTATTGTCGCAACTAAAGACCCTACCAAACGTTACTAGTATTCAGTATCTAAATCAAAATCAGGTCTTACAACAATATGAGGCTCAAAATGCCGGCAATCAACAGTTAGTTACGGCTATAGGTGAAACATCTAATCCTTTACCGCCAACCATTTTAATTAAACCAAATAATCTTAATAATATTAATAATATTAAAAAATTTCTAGTTGAGCCAAGTATAGCTAATTTACAGTCTGCTCCGCCTAGCTACAGTGGTAGTGAAGAAACGGCCATTAATAGGATTACTCATGCTACTGACGTGCTTAGAGAGGTTGGAGTAGTGTCGATAATAGTCTTTGCGGTAATTTGTGCTCTAATAATCTTTAACACTATCCAGATGGCAATCTTTAATCGACGTGATGAAATTCAGATTATGCGATTACTGGGAGCTTCAACAAGCTATATTAGGGGTCCATTTATAGTCGAAAGTGCTATCTATGGAATTCTATCAGCAGTTCTATCGGTTGTAATAATTAATGGCATATTTGTGACAACCAGTAACGCTCTTCAAGCTAGTGCGCTTGGGCTACTTAATATAGGATATGCTAACAGTTATTTTGACAATCATTTTCTTATTCTCTTGGCATTGCAACTTTTAATTGGTATATTAATAGGAGCGGTTTCTTCACTGATTGCTACGCGCCGCTATCTTAAATTTAAAACGAAATAAATCATTAAAATATTAAATAAACACTTTTTTAAGGACGTCTAAGGTAGCTAC
>JAJZHX010000083.1 GCA_021804315.1 bacterium | reverse complement strand
ATCGACAAAAAAACCAGTCGACTCAATAACTACATCAACTTTGAGATCATGCCAGGGTAACTGAGTTGGGTCCTTTTCAGCTAAAACGGCGACGTGCTTACCATCAACAATAATACTATTATCATCATGCTCAACTTGCTTGTTATAAGTGCCGTAGTTGGTGTCATGTTTTAATAAGTAAGCTAAGGTCATTGTATCAGTTAAATCATTAATAGCGACAATTTCTAGGTCATCTCTCTCAAAAGCAATTTTAAAAGCATTGCGACCAATTCGGCCAAAACCATTAATAGCAACTCTTGTTTTCATATTTTTACCACCCTTTTTAAATAAATTAAAATGCTTATGTTTTACTAACTTAATTCTAAAGATAATCTGCTTAAAATACAACTAATAATTAATTTTAGCTTATTTAGGGCTTGTATTCGGCTAAATTAAGTAAGTCGTTTAGGCTATTTAGAGCTTGAAAAATATCTCGATCTTCACCTAAGACACCATGATCGTTCATGACTAATTGCTGAAGATCAGTAAAGCTAATGTCTGAAACCTTAATACGTTCACCTGGATCAAGCTTAAGCTGATCTCTAGCAATCAAACCCCAAGCTAAATAGACATAGACAAACCACTCAATTTCATTGGATGGTTGAGTGACTTTAATAAGTCGCCAGTTTTTAAAACTGAGACCACTTTCTTCTAGAGTTTCTCGCTTGGCGGCTTCCAAGGTACTAGAGTCACTGGCTTCTACTCTACCGCCCGGGAAAGTAATTCTTTTACCTTGATGGGGGTTCTCATCCTGTAAAATAACAATTTTATTATCTACTACCGGAATGGTCACGACCGTATCGGGCCGTTTAAGCATTTCAAAGGTCGTAGTGGTTTGATCAAAAAGTTGTTGTTGCCACTGGTAAACATCATAGATAACACCGCTAAAAACCTTTTTAGCGTGATCGGGTATTAAAATAGCGTTACTAGGCAGTATTTTATTCACGAGATTTAGAAAATCGCTCAATCGATTCTTTTATAATTTTTTTAGCGTCTTCTACATCCCCCCAGCCGACAACTTCAGTCGTGCCTGGTTTTTTAAGATCTTTATAGTGTTTAAAGTGTTCACTAATTTTAGCTTGCCAACGTTCACCTAAATCTGACAGAGAATTGATACTATCACCAGTATTTCTATCATCAGCCGGCACTAAGACAATCTTGTAATCAGCTTCACCGTCATCAATAAAGTTAAGCACACCAATAATTTTAGCTTCTAGCCAAACACCGGTTGGGATTGGTTCGTGACAAACAACCAAACTATCCAGCTCATCACCATCTTCATCAAGAGTCTGTGGAATAAAACCATAATTACAAGGCTTGGCATAAATACTTGGCTCAACCCGATCAAGCATAAAGGCGGCTCTTTGTCTGTCCCACTCTATTTTAAGCGAACTGCCTTCCGGTATCTCAATAACCGTATTGACCGTTCCGTTTGAATAATCACCTGGTGTTAAAACTTGATTAAAATCTGGCATGAAAGTCTACTCCATCTTTTTAAGTTAAATGTCTTGTAAGCCTATTGTAAACTAAAATAAAGAACATGTGTAATATATCAACCTAAAGGCCACTATTTTAGTGGTTTTTTAATATGTTCAATATATTTGGTAAACTAGTGAGTAGATGAAGTTGAGGTTTAGCCATAGTCTAAAAGAAGCCGATAATATTTATAGCTTGTTTTTTGTACCTGAAAAGCCTTTTGTTTTTACTGCCGGACAATATATTGAGCTAACCATCAAACATGATCATCCAGATAGTCGAGGTGAAAAAAGATGGTTCACTCTATCTTCATCACCCAATGATAAAGAGCTTTCAATTACCACTAAAATTACTACGGGATCAAGCAGTTTTAAAAAGGCTCTACTCAATCTACAAGCTGGAGAAGAAATATCTATGACCGGACCTATGGGAGATTTCGTTCTACCAAAACTACTTCAGACTCCTTTAATATTTGTGGCTGGTGGTATCGGTATAACTCCGTATAACAGTATACTTCGTTGGCTAAGTGAGACAAATGAAGAAAGACCGATTAAGTTTATTTATGGTGTTGGCAGTGAAGATGAAATTATTTTTCAGGAAACATTTGATCGGCTTAAACAGCATGTTACGATAGTCGTTGAACATCCCAGCGCTTCCTGGGGAGGAGAAAGAGGCAGGCTTAATGCTGAGCTTATTTTAGGCTTAACACAACCAGAGCAAAACAGTTTAATTTATGTTTCTGGGCCTGAAATAATGGTAGAAACGCTCGAAAAAGATCTAAAAAAGCTGGGGATTAAACCAGGGCAACTTGTGCTTGACTTTTTTCCGAATTATCTCAGCATATAAACCAAATAAACGCTAACTTTTTACTAACTAAGCTGTATCTTTATTGCAAATAAACGTTTAGTAATTTTAAGCTATTTTTTTATTTACATACGAGGGAAAGGACCAGTGTAACATTGACTGTTGGTATTTCTGGTCATGAAAGCTAATTTACTTGTAGCTGTGACGTTCACTATATAGCCTCCTGGGGTACCTGGACCATATTTAAATTGTTGGGGAATTTACCTACCTTTGAGTAAAAATAGTCTAGGCAGTGTGAGTGGTTTTAGCCGACCATTTCAGCCTTTAGTTACTTTTTAATATACCCAAGGTACAATAAGCCTATACGGCCCATTTGTGGAGCTAGTTTAGTTGCCTGTTTTCTTCGTTCAATTGCATCAAGTTTAATGCTCTTGGCCATTTTAATTAACTCGTCTAGTGATAGTGGCTGATCGTCTTGAACCTTACTTAAGGCAATAATGTATTTCTCTAAAGGGACAATAAGGCCAGTTGTTAGTTTCTTTGGACTAAAGTCTCTAGCTTCTACATCCACGTGATGCGCGGCAATTCGTCGTAAAATAGCTAACTTTTTAAGGTTATAGCCAAGTAAAGCCGGATAAGTGTTTACTAGTTCTATGGCACTGTAGCGCCATTGTAGTATCTTGGTACTACTATGAAGGAATATCATCTTCTCCTGGACTGATTCTAAAGATAAGTTTAGAACTGATGGTTGCGTATTAACTACCTTAGTGGCGTCTAAGTTAAGCTTGATTAAGTTCTGCATCTTCTCCTGGACTGATTCTAAAGATAAGTTTAGAACTGATGGTTGCGTATTAACTACCTTAGTGGCGTCTAAGTTAAGCTTGATTAAGT
>JAJZHX010000082.1 GCA_021804315.1 bacterium | reverse complement strand
ATGCCGGCTTTATCGATAAGTCCACTATATTGGCGCCAGCTTACGCTATCTTTAGCTGTTAGGCCACCTACTTTGTCCTGCAACGCATCAAGAACGAAGTCATTAATGCTCATTGATTTTAACTTTGCGAGCTTATCTATACGTCTTTTTAGTATAGGGCTGACATTGCGAACAGTTATTTGGGTAGTCTTCATATCTTATATCCTATAACGAAGTCTATATGATGTCAATGACATCATAATAAATTCTATTTGCGTTCACTGGATAAAAGATGGAACGATTTTGTACCTAATTTATATCTACTCTATGAAAAACTAGCTCATTTGGGTACTAAGCTATTATGACTTGTAAGTACCCCCTACACGCCAGTGACAAATTTTAAATAATTATTACGATTAATAACTTCAAACGATGCATCTGGGTAAGCCGAGATCCACTCCCGAGGTGCTTTAGGTCTTTTAGCGTTTGCCCATTTAAACTCATAACTATGAATCCCTCCGTCATAGTCTTCAATTAGATCGATTTCTTGCTGTCCATAGGTCCGCCAAAAGTAAGAGTTGCCATACTGATTCGTATATGACCTATATTTTAGGCGCTCAACAACTAAAAAATTCTCCCATAGAGCGCCCACGTCATTACGCACATCAAGTGCGTTAAATTGTTGCAATATTCCATTACGGACACCATTATCAATAAAATAATATTTACTCTTGCGAGTTATCTCTGATCTCAAATTACGACTAAATCCGCCAAGTCGTACGATAATGAAGCATTGCTCAAGAAGATCAAGGTAGCGCTCGACAGTCTTCAGGTCCCAACCTAATTGTTGACCTAACTCGTTGAGAGACACTTGGTTTCCTATTTGCAGGGCTAATAGCTTGAGAAGATCACGCAGTGCCTTCGGAGACTTGACCTTATCAAGCGCTAATATATCTTTTAATAGATAGGAATTTACGAGTTCGGTAAGATATTGAGCCTTATGTTTATGTAAAGTTGCGTTGATGGTGTCAGGATAAGAACCAAATACCATGTAGTCTGCAAGGCTTTGCATGATATTAAACTGATTGCTTCCCTGCTGAATTAGCTCAAGTTGGGCAATTGGATAGAGATGTATTGTCGTTTTCCGGCCTACAAGTGGTTCACCTACATTACGTGCAAGATCAAATGATGATGAGCCTGTTGCAATTACACTAACATTTGGTCGTTGGTCAACAATAATCTTCAGACCCATACCTATGTTAGGCACTTCTTGAGCTTCATCAATAACGACAAGTTCATTGTCACCAATGTATCGAAAGATAGCTTCGAAATTTTGTGAGCCAAGTACTTCTTGTATTGCCAGGTTATCTCCTGAATCTGACCGATATTTTAATGATGTTTGAGACAGATAGTTATTGATAAGGGTTGTTTTGCCAACTTGCCGTGGTCCATAGATAATTAAAGCTTTACCCGGTCTTACTAGTTCGCCTAAATCGTCATAATAACGTGGAATCATAACAATAAATATAATCTATATTCCCATTATTTTCAATAATAATAGGAATTACATTCCCATTATTTAATAATTGGTGCCCCCAGAAGGATTCGAACCTCCAGCTTCTCCTTAGGACGGAGCTGTTTTATCCATTGAACTATGAGGGCACAAGCAAATTTTCTAGCCTTTACTTCTTACCTTGAGTAAATTTATCATGGACTGTGGCATATTCAAAAATTTCATCTGATTTAAACCAATGATTAATCTCTTGTTTTGCTTCATTATAATCACCTGAAGCATGAATTAAATTAGGAATTGATAAACCATTCTTGTTTGCGTAATCAAAACTTATATGAGAAAAATCTCCTCTAATAGTCCCTGGTTCGGCTGTTTTAGGTTCAGTAGTACCAACCATTTTTCTAACTAAAGATACTGCTTCAATTCCTTCAAGCACCATAGCTAAAACCGGCCCATCTTGCATAAAAGACAAAGTAACATCAAAAGCTTCCTGGCCTCTCCTAGAGATCATCTTACCAATAGTTTCGTAATGATAATAATATTGCTCTTCGCTAGGTTTAATAACTTTTGCTGCTACGATCTTTAAGCCAACTCGCTCAAAGCGGGTAATAATTTCACCAACAATTGCTCGCTGCAGTGCATCTGGTTTTAGTAGTATTAATGTTCTTTCCAATTTATTTATTCCTTCAATTATTTATAGGTTATTGTAACAGATAGTTGAGCTCAATTTCTAGGGTTTAGCTAAATACCGACGTACAATAATAATATATGCAATTTTCTAAAGCAAAAACAGATTTTTTAGAATATTTAGAAATAGAACAAAACCGTTCTCAAAAAACAATTGCTAATTATGATCATTATTTAACCAGACTAGTAGATTTTGCAGGCGATATTAGTGTAGCCGATATCAATCCTGAACTCATCCGTAAATGGCGGTTATGGCTTAATAGGCTTGGATCTAATACTAGCGATGAATTAAGTGCTTTAACACTTAACTATCATCTGATAGCTTTGAGAAGCTTTTTGAAATTTTGTGCCAAACGCGACATTAATGCTATCAGTGCAGATAAAATAGAACTGGCACGAACTCGTCGCAAGAAAGTTACTTTTCTAAATGAAGATGAACTAGCTAGTCTATTTGCTCAACCTAAAATAAATACTATTATTGGCCTTAGAGATCGAGCAATATTGGAGTTATTATTTGCCAGTGGTCTTAGAGTTAGTGAATTAGTAGGATTAGATAGAGGTCATATTAATCTCAAACGCCGTGAATTCATGGTTAGAGGCAAAGGCCAAAAAGATAGATTAGTCTTTGTCAGCCAATCCGCAGCCGATTGGCTAGAAAGGTACTTAGCAAAACGAACAGATAACGCTAAGCCATTGTTTATAAGATATAGCGGCACTAAAAAGGTTGACTTATCAGGTAATTACCAAAGATTAACAGCTAGAAGTATCCAACGAATGATTGCTCGATACGCTCTTCTAGCAGGTATTACCAAACACGTTAGTCCCCATACCATGAGACTTAGTTTTGGAACTGATCTGTTGATGAATGGCGCAGATTTAAGGACAGTTCAGGTAATGCTCGGTCACAGCAATATATCGACTACACAAATATATACTCATATAACTGATCCCCATTTAAAAAGTGCATACGAAAAATATCATCATAAGTAAAAATTTTATAGTCCACAACTAGAAGAAGCAGAACCTTTTTGGTTTGTGTCTTGATTACTCGGGTAAGCAGTTAGATTG
>JAJZHX010000081.1 GCA_021804315.1 bacterium | reverse complement strand
TTGATATTTCTTTAACAGATAATTTAAAATTAGCAAGTTTAAATATCTCTCTAGTTATATTAGCCCAACTTGATGGTTCTCCGCTATTACTTAAATTATATATTCCGTAATCTAGATTATTTGTGATTAGGTGATCAATAGCCCTAACTAATTCACTTGTAAAAGTAAGACGACCAATTTGATCATTAACTACGGTTGGTTCAACACCCTTTTGGCCAAGAGCTAACATGGTTCTAACAAAATTTTTACCTTCTCCAATGACCCAAGAAGTCCTAATCAGGTAGTGTTTTGGCAGTATTTTTACTATTATGTCAGCGGCCGCTTTAGTTTGTCCATAAACTCCCAGTGGCGAAACTGGCTCAGATTCTAAATGCAGGCTCTTAGATCCGTCAAAAACATATTCAGAAGATATGTGTATTAAAATCAGGTTATTTTCTAAAGCAACGCTCACTAAATTACTAATTCCCTCAGTATTAACTTTCCAAGCAATAATTCGGCCTTCGCCTGTTTCTGCTTCGTCAACGTTGGTGTAAGCAGCAGCATTAAGGATTATATCTACACTTTTCCAATCATAACTATCAACAGATTTTTTATCTGAGATATCTAAATTATTAATATCAGTAGTCTTTGCTTTAGGATACTTAGCTTTTAAAGCCAAGCCTAATTGCCCGTTAGCACCAACTATTAACAGTCTTGATTCATCCACTATAAAAACTCCATTGGTTCTATGTTGACTAGCAGAGGATTATTGCTATCCTTTTCTGAAATTATGGCTTTTTCTTGAGAAATTGGCCAATCAATATGTAAGCTTGGATCGAACAAATTAATTGCCACATATTTAATATCTGGAGTCCAGTGCTCATTGACCAAGTAGCTATAAGCGACATTACTTTCTAGTGTTTGATAACCGTTAGCAACACCACGTGGCACAAATACTGCTTTGCCTGGGCTTAATTCTAAAGTTATAACTTTACCAAAACTACTTCCTTTTCTTAAATCTACCCAGGCTCCGAAAACTCTACCAGAAGCAATAGATATAAATTTTTCCCAAGGTTCTGCATGAAGTCCTCTTGTTACGCCAACCATTTCATTAAATGAAATGTTATTTTGAACAATATTAAATTTTGGTAATCCTAAAGCTTCTAGTTTTTCTTTTTGGTAATTTTCTTTAAACCAACCTCGATTGTCGCCATTGACTACCAGGTTAATTTCATATAAGCCAGGAATAATCGTTTCTTTAACTTCTAGCTTTTGAGATAGGCTTGGTTGAAAAGTCATTAACGCCCCAGCTCCTTATATTTTGCTTCAGTTGCATTTTTTTGTGGTAACCACCAGTCTCGATTAGCCTCATACCATTTAATTGTTGCCTGGAGTCCTTTTTTAAAATCAGTAAACTTTGGTTGCCAACCAAGCTCATTATTTAACTTGCTAGCATCAATAGCATATCGCATATCATGCCCTGGTCGATCATTAACTAGCTCATAATCTTTAGAATCTTTGCCCATTAACTCAAGAATTGTTTCAACTACTTCCTTGTTACTTTTCTCGCCATTAGCGCCTATTAAGTAAGTTTCACCTATTTTACCCTTGTCTAAAATTGTCAGGACTCCTGAAGAATGATCTTCTACATGTATCCAATCTCTGATATTATCGCCAGTGCCATAGATTTTAGGCTTGCGCCCCTCTATTATCTCTGTTATTTGTCTTGGTATTAATTTCTCAACATGTTGGTAAGGACCGTAATTGTTAGAGCAGTTACTAATAGTAGCTTGCACATCAAAGCTACGTATCCAGGCTCTCACTAATAAATCAGAACCAGCTTTGGTTGATGAATAGGGGCTTGAAGGGTTGTAGGGGGTATCAGGCTTAAATTTACTAGGATCATTCAGGGATAAATCACCATAAACCTCATCAGTCGATATATGATGTAGTCTTTTATGATATTGACGTACCGCTTCTAAAACACGATAAGTTCCCACTAAATTTGTATTAACAAAAGGCCAAGGGCTAGCTAGGGAATTATCATTATGTGATTCAGCAGCAAAATGAACGATAAGATCATTTCTAGCTACCGCTTCATTAATACTGTTTTCGTCACAAATGTCAGCAACCGTTAAACTAACTCTATCCTCAAGTCCTATTAAGCTAGATTTATCACTGGCATAAGTTAGTTTGTCGTAAACCTCAATTTGCCAACCTGGTCTATTTCGGTAAATATATCTAACAAAATTAGAGCCTATAAAACCCGCTCCTCCAGTCACAAGAATTTTATGCATACGATAGATATTATACACTGACATTGGCCCAGCTTTAATATCAATTACTACTCTATTTGATATACTTAATTGATGGACAAACCTTGGGGAGCGCCAATAGTCAGTTTTGAATACTTTAATGAGCTTAGACCTACACTTGGAAAAGTAGTTGTGATTAGTGGCGGTTTTGATCCAATACATCCCGGGCATATTAGTTATATGATTGAAGCAAAAAAATTAGGCGATACATTAGCAGTCATAGTTAATGGAGACGCTTTTTTAACCACCAAAAAAGGTAAACCATTTCAACCACTTGAAAACAGATGCCAAATAGTTAGTGCTATTAGAAATGTTGATTATGTATTACCCTTTGAGATAAAAAACGACCAAACTGTTATAAAAGCGCTAGAGCTTATTAAACCAGATATTTTCGCAAAAGCAGGAGACAGATACAATGCCGAGACCATACCGGAATGGGATACTTGCCGGAAATTGGGAATCAAGATAATTACAAATGTAGGCGAAGAGAAGAAGTGGTCAAGTAGCCAGTTTTTGAATGACTGGAGTCAATTCAAAAACACATCTAGCTTTCAATAATTGATTTAACTTTAGTAACAATATTATCTAATTCTTCTTTAGTTTTAGCTTCAGCATTGAGCCTTAATAAAGGCTCGGTGTTACTGGGCCTAACGTTAAGCCAGGCGTTATTATTAAATCTGACAGTTAGACCATCTAATTTATCAATAACTTCTTGATTAAAGCTTTCTTCAACTTTTTTTAGGATACTTTCTTTATCTTTTACTTCAAAGTTAGTTTCATTGATTGAAATATAAGATTGACGATATGGTGCAACCAACTTGGATAATTTTTTATTACTAAGACTTACAAGATATAGTCCTAAAATTGCGGCGATTAGACCGCTATCGGCATTAAAATTATCCTTAAAATAAAAATGACCACTACTTTCGCCAGCAAATATAGCTTTGTATTTTCTCATGTCATTTTTAATGAACG
>JAJZHX010000001.1 GCA_021804315.1 bacterium | reverse complement strand
GGTGTTATTTCGAACAGTAACGACTTAGCTAGTGTGGCTCCCATCTTTTCTATTATTACTAAAATTGAGGCTCTCGGCTTTCAAGAGATAACCAAAGATGAAGTCAAAGCAATCAGTACAATGCTAGATAATGGTGAATTAATATATATTGATAGCAATATCGCCCAACAAACTATAAACTTGCGCCAAAAACATAAAATAAAAACTCCTGACGCGGTTATTGCTGCAACAGCACTAGTAAATGATGTTGAGTTATGGACAGCTAATATTTCAGATTTCTCTAAAATTGAAGGCTTAAGGCTTCACAATCCAATAACATAGAGTTTCTGACTTATCGGACTACGTCAAAATGTTCTAAAAGCCTTTGTATGCATCTTTTCGATGACGAATTCTTATAACTATGACAATCAATTCGTTCTTATAAACCTGATATACTATTCTGTAATTTCCTTGTCGTATACGATAAACATTACTAGAACCTTTGATTTTTTTAGCGTCGTTAGGTATGGGATTGTTGTATAAGCCATCGATAATATCGACAATCTTGTTCCTTAACTCCCTGCTTGCCAGTCTTCGTATCTCTTTCTGTGCAGAGTTCTTAACTTTGACTTTATAATAAGCCATCAGCTTTAAGCTCTTTGACAAATGTTCTGAAGTCTATAGTTGTTTCATTCTCACGTTGTTTGACAGTTTGTAGGTCATCTAAGTCTTCAAGAACTTGTTCCTTTAAAGCATCCTCTACTAGCCTTGACACGGTTTCTCCGCTTTCGGCTGCTCTTATCCTAAGAGCTTTGTAAATTTTGTCATTTATAGTAATGGTGGTTCTCATAATTAGTTCTTCCTATCATTATTAGTATAGCATACGTGCATCAAATCATCAATATGTATTAGTGTTATTATATATATTACTCTTGGTAGAGTTTCTGACTTCTCTTACTACGCTGTACCTAGCAGGAATTTAGCATTTAATACTCTTTTCAGTTGGTTTTGACATTTTTGGTTCCTTTGAAGCCATTTACTGCCAACAGATTGAAATCATTTCTAATCCTGTTCACACTATTTTGTAAAAAGGACTCTATTAGCGGAAATAATGGATTCCGCTATAAATGCTTGTAGGGGAACTGGGTTGTTATCAGTTTGGGCAATTTCAAGATACTTATAATAAGCTACTCGACGCTCTTTTAAGACTAGAGGTGGTACAATATCGGCTTTAATAGCTTGAGCTAGCATTAACAACCTACCCACTCTTCCATTCCCATCGCTGAATGGATGTATTTTTTCAAAAACTGCGTGTGTAACAGAGAGTTGATTGATAATATCTTCTTCACTAAATTCGGTATCGATTTTATTTAAAAGTTCCTTGATTAGCTCTGGTATTCTTAAGTAGTTAGCTACCGCGACATGTGAACCCATTATACGCACTGAGTGATTACGATATATGCCAGCATTTTCAATAATGCCGTTCATAAGTCGTAAATGTAAGCCTTGAATCAAATCTTTGTTAATTACGAAAGAGCTATTTTGTAGCTCACTTAGCAACCAAATTAAAGCTGCCCTATGGTTACGGGCTTCTAGCTGCTCTACTTGAGTCCTGTTGGTAAGAATTTTATTCTCAAAGAGGACAGCCTTTGTATCGTCTATAGTCATAGTACTGCCTTCAATGACGTTTGTATGATATGTAAGATGCAGTATAAGATTGTCAAGTACTTCCTTGTTGTCGGTAATCTGAGAGAGCTTGATTTTTAACGACCCGACTCTTTCTTTAAGTTCTTCGAGGTATCCTATGTCAAGACTATCAGCACCCAGAACTTGGAAATACATTAAGCGAATAGCTTCTAGCGCTTTCTTTCTTGGTACGGCCTTGTTATTTATCCATGAATTTAGCGTTACAAATGATACTTTTAGCTGACTAGCAAGTTCTTCTTGAGTCCAACCGCTAGCTCTCAGCACTGCTCTAAGTTGATTAATATAATTCATAACTTTATAAGCTTATCAAAACTTTATAAAGTTTGCAAGGTGTTTTACTGTCAAATCAGCCTTAATTAAGTTTCTGACTTCTCTTACTACGCTGTAACAACTAAGCCTTATAGTCCTGCACGTCTATTAAACAGCTAAATAATGGGCTAATCTGGATGTTAGAATGAAAACTGACTCCGGTATAGCCAGTTTGATAATATTGGCAAGTTTAAACAGGAATTAGAATCGTTAAATTTAACCTCTGCTCGAACAGCTTTTTACATTTCAAGCTAAACTTTTTAAGCAGTGGAAGCGATAATAAGCAAGCTAACACATAAAAAGCTATCGTCTGTAGGACTTAGCTTGATTGATAAAAGTATAAAGATTTAGGTAGTATTGCTATAAAAAAGCATTTTTGAGCATTAATGACAGTAAAGAATTTTATAAGAATAGTTATTTTTAGACTTTATAATATACTTAACTAGAAAGGAATAACTAAAAAATATATGCAAGAAATTGAAGAAAAAAAGCCAGCTCCGGATTTTAGTTTAGCCGATCAAACTAACACGCTTAGATCACTAAAAGATTATCATGGTAAGTGGCTAGTTCTTTATTTTTATCCTAGAGATAAGACACCTGGTTGTACCACAGAGGCTTGCAGTTTTCGTGATGCTCGCGAAATTATAGCTGAAACAGCTAACGCAGAAGTAGTGGGCATCAGCAAAGACTCGGTTACTTCTCATAAGAATTTTAGTGAGCAACATCAACTAGAATTTACTTTACTGAGTGATCCAAATCATCAGGTTATTGAAGCCTATGATTCATGGAAACCACTTAAGTTTGCTGGGCGACAATACTTAGGCACTCAACGCAATACTTTTATAATTGATCCGGATGGTTTTATAGTTAAAAAATATGTAGGAGTAGATCCAAAAGATCATGCTTTAGTCATAATCGATGACTTAAAGTCTCTTCAAGCTAAAAAATAAGATTAAAGCATAATGGGAGTTTGCATTTCTTCTGTTTGTTTAACTGGTAGCTTATAGTAATCGCTCCTGCTCAAGGCATTTTTATACATGAAAAAGAATAGTGATTTACGCCATGACGCCATATTATGTCTTTTACTAATAACCACTTTACTGGATGATATAAAATAGGCCACCTCATTTGGATCAAAATCTAGCTCTGGGATTTTAGAATCTAAATTCTTCAGAGCCTTTGGGATATTAATTGAATCATGATAACCATAATTAAGTATTAAATGAATAATTCCCAGATGTTCGTCAAATTTATCTATCGTAACTCTTTGGTCTTCAGGTACGTGAGCTAATAAACTGGGCACAACTGTTACAATCACTACTTTTTTAGGTAGTTCATGTAAATCATTAACTGTTGCTCTTAAAGCTAAGGGGGCAAAATCCGGGTGATGACCAATATAGACTGCTTCCCCAGGTACTCTTTTTATTGATGGATCAATGGTTTTTAAACTACTAACAAAATGCTTTAAGGAACCTTCTATTTTTTGACGCTCTTTATCTATAATGCCCTCGCCTTTCGTCCAGGTATCAATGATTAAAAAAACAATTATGCCAATTAATAACGGAAAAATACCGCCATGAAAGACTTTTTCTAGGTTAGATGAGACAAATAAAATATCTACTGGCAAGAACAATAAGATTATTAGTAGAACTTTTATTAGGCTTTTGTGCCAGATATCTTTAAGGACTACTAAAAATAGAAGTGAATCTGCTAATAAGGTGCCACTGACAGCCATTCCGTAGGCATTCGAAAGACCAACCGATGAACCAAAACCAACCACCAAAGCAATCACTAAAATAAAAACTAGATAATTAATAAACGGCATATAAACTTGGCCGGGTTCTATGTCTGAGGTATGTTTAACTATCATTTTAGGTAGAAATTCTAGTTTTACTGCTTGTCTAGTTAAAGAAAAGGTGCCGGAAATAACTGATTGAGAAGCTATTAAAGTTGCTAAAGCGGCTAATATTACAAAAGCTACTCTAAATTGCGACGGCATAACTTGAACAAGAATGTTAGAAGTAATTGTTTGGTTGTGAAGAATTAATGCACCTTCTCCCATATAGCAAAGACTGAGTGCCGGAAAGACAATAAACATCCAGGCTTTAGTTATTGGCATGCGACCAAAATGGCCAAGATCAGCATATAAAGCTTCGGCACCAGTTATAGCTAAAACTACTCCTGTTAACGAAAGAAAAGATATTATGACATGATGTATGATAAAACTTATGGCCGTGATTGGCGATAGAGCAATTAAAACACCTGGATGCTCGATTATCCTATAAAGACCGCCTAAGGCAATTGAGCTAAACCAAACAAACATAACTGGTCCAAAAAACCTACCAATACTCTGAGTGCCATATTTTTGAATAAAGAATAAGAAACATAAAATAGCAATTGTTATCGGTATGACTAGGCTACTTAGTTTAGGGGCAATGACTTGTAACCCCTGAACTGCAGATAACACTGATATTGCTGGTGTTATTAGACTGTCTCCATAAAATAATGACACACCAATCAGGCCGATAAAAATAAACAACCATTTATGTTTAGTAACTTTGGCTTTAATCAAGGAAACTAAAGCCATAATGCCTCCCTCCCCTTGGTTATCTGCTCGCATAATAAAACTAACGAATTTTATTGTTACTGCTAGAGTTATCAGCCAAATAACTAGCGAGATAATCCCGTAAACATTTTCTTGATTAATTTTTATATTTCGACCACCTTTACCAAAGATAGCTTCCAGGGCATAAAGTGGACTGGTACCTATATCGCCAAAAACTATACCAAGAGCAACTATCGCTAAAGGGGTTAGGCTATTTTTGGTTTTAGTCATATTGGTTATTATAGCCGAGTTTACTTAAAAAGAGGGATTAAGGATCAAGCTGATTTAACTGTGATTGCTGTATGCATCCACCCATGTATAGTTCCTTGTGGAGATTTACCATTTATGGCGCTTCTTAATTTAGATATGATGCTGGGTTTTTGGACTATAAAATTTACAGGCAAAGCTTCAGATCTATCTTTAATTATTACAAAACCATAAAGGTTAAGACTTTCTGGCGTAAGTAATATTTTATCAACTAAATGCCTATTTGATTCAGAGTGATAATGTCGGTATTCACTACCAAACCAATCTTTAAGCATTGCTTCAGGATCAACAAAAAACTCTTCTATTGTCGATTGATTGTATCGCTCTTTATGATATTGATCACTCAAAGCATCAGGATAAAAATAGGTTAGATCAACTCTTTCCATATTTACATATTATATAATATGTATGTCAAATATGTAAATATATGATTTGTTTTAAGAATAGCCTGAAAAGTCATCAACTTTAATATTTTTAGTCGGTACACCTAACTTTTTTAGCATCAATTTTATTGATTCAGTCATCGATTGAGTGCCGGATATATAGAAGATTCTTTCTGAATAATCCGGTATTTCTTCGCTAATTAATTTAGTATTAATTCGTCCTTTATGGATATAGTCACTACTAGCAATATTATTGTGGCCAGTTATAGCATAAATAGTTTTAATCTTTAGTTTTTCTCTGGCTTCTTCAAAGATCTTAGTATAAGTAAAATCATCTTTTGTTTTAGCTGAGTAAAGCGTAATTATGTCCCTGGCTTCATTTTTATCAATCAGATATTTAATCATACTTCTAAAAGGTGTTACTCCAATACCGCCAGCAATAAATGCTAATTTTTGTTTCTTGTTTTTTGGCATAGTAAAATCACCACTAATATGATCAGCTACTATAAGAGTTTTTTCATTCATTTGAATCATAGCTTCTTTGTAGCTACTGCCATGTTCATAAAACTTAACGCCAATCCTTATATTATCTTCTGTAGGCGAAGAAGCTAATGTAAAATACCGGCGATCACCTCTAGAATCTCGACCACTATGGTTAAGTGTCCATTCCATATACTGTCCAGGTTCATAAGCAAATTCTCTATTTGGGTCAAAGACAAAATCAACTGAATCTGGTGAAATTCTAATTTTCTTTTCTAGAATTGGGAATATTTTAACTCTTGGGCTAACCAAAAAAGTATATATATTACCTACTACCAGGGCTATTTCAGGCGTACTATGAACGTTAAAAATGTTAAATTGAGGGGGGAACATAATACCAATTAAAATTGCATATATGGTTTGTTTTTGTTTGGTTGGTGGCGTAGTTAACGGTTCAGTTAACATCACAAAACCTAGGAAAAACATAGCTGAAGTTAAAAGTGTATTATCGATTGAAGCAAGCGGATTAATACCCATTAAAATGCTATAAAAAGTTGTTGCTACTAAGGCAGTTGCAAAAAAAGTAAAAGACATTCTTTCTCTATGAATTTTTCTGACCAGTAACAAACCGCCGATAAGTACAAATGGTAGTAGAGCACCAACTCCAACCCACCAACTCGCACCCTGTCTGGCGCCAATTGCGGTTAATACTACAGCTATAGCGGCCGGGTTAAATATGTGTTTTTCATTGACAGTCAAAATGTACTTGGAGGCCATCGCTAACCCAGAAGCTGCTAATAAAAAGACGACATTTTCAGGAACTAAGCTACTAGGCGGACTGATGATTAAGACTAAAATTAATGCCGTTATAAAAGTCGATTCAAAATTAGTTGGCGCATCAAAAATTACAGCAAATATTTTATTAATTATTAAGCAAGCCATGACTACAATGATGGTTGACTGAATAATAGATATAGCTGAAAACTGTAAGGCACCAATAACGCTTAAGCTGATAGCGGCTACTACTAAAGTAACTAGAAAATATAGCACCAAACGATACATGGTAATTTTATCTAAGAACTTATCTACGGTCTTAAGCATTAATTACATACCTTTCAAAGCCATTGGTATAAGTTGCCAGTCCATCTTCTGTGATCATATAGCCTTCTAAACCAAACGTTTTATTTATAAATTCAATACCCTTAACTCCCATAGCATAGGCGGCTGTGGCAAATCGGTCGGCCTCAAAAATATTTTTAGCAATGACCGTTAAACTTTTAACGATTGTTAGTTTATCTTTAGGGTTATGCGGGTTATAGATATGTTGACCCCTTATATATGTGCCAGAAGTCGCTACGCCCTGATTGTTTAATTTAATAGTTTTAACAATTTCTTGTTGATTGAAAGGGTTCTTTATACCTATTAGCCAAGGCCCGTCATTACTTTTACCATGTACTTGTATGTCTCCACCAGCTTCAATACAGAAATTCTTTATACCGGCATTTAGCAGTAAACTAGCAGCATTATTAATGGCCCATCCTTTAACTAAGCCTGATGGATCAATTTGGCCATTATGCTCTATATCAAAATAGCCCTCAGTTTGTTGTTTGGTTGCTTCGGCTAGTTTTAAAACTTCTTTCATCTCCTGGCTCAGTTTTAAATTTGCTATTTTTTTATTAATCATCGATACTTCGCTACCTGCTTTATAAGGGCTAAATCGTTTATCTACGGATTCAAAATAGTCAAAACAGCTTTTTAGATACTTGCTAGATACTTTATCTGCTATATTAATTGTAATAGGCATACCCATAATAATTTTTGTTTCTGACATTTAATTTTTGGCTTTTCTAAGAGCCGCATTCAAAGATTGAATGTAAGCATCTGAAGTTAAAGTAGCTCCGGTAATAATACTAATATTGGCACTTTGTGACTTTAATGCTTCTTGCTTAAGATAAGGATCGGCTGCCTGATTAATATATATAGAGTTAGGGTCCTCAGTCACTGTCTGTAATAATTTAACGTCTGTTAACTTGCCACCTGAGATAACTGCTGCTACTTGAACGTTGCCATAATATGCATTACCAACACTACCGTTATACGTTCCATCCTTATAGCTCAGTGTTTTATTAGTACTTGCTTGGCTATTAGAGCTAGCATTAGCAGTTGACGAGCTTGGACTGCTTGAAGAGCCACTTTGCTTTAATGAAGCAGGGGCAACAACAGGAGCAGAGTGTTGGTTCCTTATACCAAAACTATACACTAAAAAAACGATACCAACAGCAAAACCAATTGTGTATTTTTTCATCGATATTAATATATCAGTTTCTGATATAAACTGAAAATATAATTTTTTGATTTTCCCAGCTTGTTTACAGTTTTAATTTTAGTCATGCTGATTTTTAAAAAATAACCTTTAGACATAACATAGCCAGTCCAAAATAAATGATTAACCACTCTTTTTTCAAGCCAGAGACTACATTGTTCCAATTATTACTAATGAATGAGTTATACGATTCTACTATAAAAGACCTGGTGACAATTATAAGTCCAAGGGCTGGCAAGATAATTGAGTAAATTACCCAAAGATGACTTTCTAAATGAATGATAGGTATATAGTGCCTGAAGTATAAGTTAATAATATTGTAAAAATAGACAAACATAAAAGGTGCAATTAAAAACAAGGTGGCGCTAGAATCTCTTTTTATTGAACTAGGAATTTCATTAATTGACTCTTCTGTAGCATATTTTCTTTGATTAAATAGACTAATAAAATAATCTTTGAGAATAATTAGTGTTAAAGATAATTTAGAGTCATAAGTTTTAACACTCAGCATGCTGTTTAAAGTTTCAATCATGTCTTCTTCAAACTCTAACCGATACTTCTTAGGATAGAGTTTCAGCAAGAATCTATATAGACTAAGGCTCTTATTTTGTTCCATTGCTTAAATACTCATTTCAGGCGCATGACGACTGCGAGATAATTTAACAGTAGTCTTATAATAGTCCAGTTCTACGTTTAATCTATACCAGCCCTTAGGACTAAGCTTGTAGTAACGTCTTCGATTAACTGATGAGCTCTTAAGTTCTTCTATCAGACCGCCATCTCTTAATTGTTTGATTGATCCATAAAGAGCTCCCGGACCCAATTTAATTTTACCGTCAGAATCTTCTTCAACTTGCTTCATGATTTCGTAGCCATGTCTTGGCTGTAAGCTTAAGGCAAACAAAATACTAAAAGAAACTTGGGGTAATAATTCTCGTGGTTGCTTCATGACTGATATAAATTATACCATTATTTATCAGGCTTATTGGTTAAAAGAGTAATTTGTTATTATCATTATATGACAAAAACAATTTATTTGTCTGGGGGTTGCTTTTGGGGAATGGAAGAATTATTTCGTCAACAAAAAGGCGTAATTAAAACCAAAGTAGGTTACTGTGGAGGAATTAATAAAAACCCTACTTATTTTAATCACCCTGGGCATGCTGAGACATTAGCGATAAGCTACGATCCTAAACTAATATCATTTCAAGAGTTGCTTGATTTCTTCTTTCGAATTCATGACCCAACAACTCTTAATCGTCAAGGTAATGATGTTGGATCATCGTATAGATCAGCAATATTTTACCAAGATGAAACCGAGCTTAAAGTTGCTAAAGAGGTTATTGAGGCTGTAAATAAAAGCGACCTGTATCATCAACCGGTGGTAACTACCCTAGAAAAGTTTAAACAATTTTATTTAGCAGAAGATTATCATCAAAAATATTTAATGAAAAACCCTCACGGCTACACGTGTCACTATTTAAGAACTAACGAAAGTATCACCTAAGTTATTTTTTCTTGGAGTCGACCAAACCTAGAAACATCGGCAAAAGTAAGGCCATAACAAGCGCCCCTACCATAACGCTGGCAAAGGTCCTTAGCAGATGAATATGTGAATGACTGTAGAATAGGAATATACCTGCTACTATAAAATTTAACCATCCCCAAACTATATTAACCATATAGTCAGAATTTTCACCAAAAGGTGATTTAAATTTTTTACCGGCTAACCCATTTAAAAAATGAGGAATACCGTTAACTCCAAAAACTCCAGCTAAAAAGCCGAATACATATACTTGCCACATCTTTCTTTCTCCTTTTTTTTAAATACCTACTTATTTTAATACGCCTTTATTTGTGTAATTGCAAGTACTATAGCTTTCCTTATTTTAAGGTATAATGTCTTTTATAAATTTTGGTGCCTGTAGCTCAGTCGGTTAGAGCGTCGGATTGTGGTCCCGAAGGTCGTGAGTTCAAGTCTCATCAGGCACCCCAATATTTTTTAAGGCTTAATAATTACCTTACCTCTAGGGTGATCATTTTTAAGATAATCTAAAGCTTGATTAATCTGATCTAAAGAAAAAATTCTGTCTATATTGACTGTTAAATCATGATCGTTAACAAGTTTAGCAATTTCTTTTAGTCTTGCTTCGGTAGTCTGGGTTTGTTGAGAAATTACTTTAATTTTATAATGTCTAGCCAGCTTTTGATTACTCTGACCAACCATGCTAACAATTACTCCACCAGGATGAAGCACCTGATATGAACTGTCTAAGACTTTGCCACCAACAGTATCAAAAACATAATCAAAATCTTTTATAATCTGGCTAAAATCTTCGTTTATATAATCAATGATTATAGATGCCCCTAAATTTTTTAGATATTGTCTGTCTCTAGCACTAGCTGTTGTAGCTACTTTAGCTCTAACTCTGCGTGCCAACTGAATAGCCTGACTGCCGATACCGCCTGCTCCGCCATGGATTAGAATTTTGTCATTTGCTTTAAGCTGAAAAGTGTCGATCAGTGCCTGATAAGCACTACAACTAGCTAGAGGTAAGGCAGCGGCTTCCTCAAAACTAATTTTAGGTTTTAGAGCTAATTGTTGTACATTAACACTACAATATTCAGCCAATGAACCTTGTTTAAGAGCATTAGCCTGACCGTAAACTTCATCATTCATCCTAAAAGTAGTTACGTTCTTACCAACTGCTGTGACTATTCCAGCTACATCACCGCCCAAAATTAGTGGTAAATTAACTTTAAAATCTAAGATTGAATCTCGAACTTTATAATCAAAAGGGTTAGCTCCAGCAGCCTCTACTTTTATAACTACCTGGTCATCTTCAGGAAATGGCTTTGGGGAATCCTTGACTTGTAGTATGCGCCCTTCACCTTTTTTAGATAAAATAGCTGCTTTCATATATTAGTAATTATTTCACATTTTTGGCTAGCTGTAATGCAATAAAAATTGTTATACTTTAATCAATACTTCATGAAAAAAATTATAAAGTTTTTTGGCGATTATCGTTATTTTAGCCTAGCCCTGGTTACTGGCCTAGTTGGCTTAGTTTTAATAATAACTAGACAAAAAGAAATTGCCGACATTCTTATTGCTATAGTTTCGGTAGCTGAAGTACTGCCTTTACTTTGGGATATGTGGCAAGATTTTCGTAGCGGTAGTTATGGCATTGACATTTTAGCAGCTACAGCGATTATTACTTCGGTGGTATTGGGACAATATTGGGCAGCTCTAGTGGTTGTTTTAATGTTAAGTGGCGGACAATCTTTAGAAGACTATGCTAATAAACGCGCTCAGAGTGAACTTGATGCCCTTTTGGCTCACGCTCCCTTGACGGCTAACGTGCTTAAAAAGAATAAAATCATAAAAGTTAATGTAGAAGATATTCAAGTTGGTGATAAGGTTGTTATTAAAGCTGGTGAAGTAGTACCGGTTGATGCTGTTATTATTGAAGGTCAAGCAAGTTTTAACGAGTCTTCATTAACAGGCGAAAGTCTGCCGGTGGCTAAAAAAATTGGTGATCAATTACAAAGTGGATCAATTAATATTGATAGTGCAGTAACTGCTAAAGCAATTGCTACAGCTAATGAAAGTCAGTATCAGCAAATTATTAAACTTGTTAAGAATGCTGCCTCAACAGATGCTCCATTTGTTCGTTTAGCCAACAAATATAGTCTACCTTTTACTCTAACGTCTTTTGCTATAGCGGGAGCAGTTTGGTCCCTGAGTGGATCGGCTATTAGATTTCTAGAGGTAATTATTGTTGCAACTCCTTGCCCGTTATTACTTGCTACGCCAATAGCCCTAATTAGCGGTATGGCACGAGCTAGTCGGTACGGCATAATAGTTAAAAATGGCATTTCTCTGGAGAAATTAGCCGATGCTAAGGTTTTCGCTTTTGATAAAACCGGCACTTTAACAACTGGTGAAATTAAAGTTGACAATGTAAAGACCTTTGGTAAATTATCGGCTGACCAAATTCTAAAATTAGCAGCTAGCGTTGAGCAAAATAGTAACCATATTCTTGCTCAGGCAATTGTCAGACAAGCTAAAGCTAAGGGCATCAAACTGGAAAAAGTTAAAAGGATAGAAGATTTAACTGGCATAGGTATTAGAGCGAGCATTAAAGCAGACACTATTTTTATAGGTGGCCTTAACTCTCTTCAAAACAACCGGCTTAAGATACCTAGTGACTTAAAAGAACATGAAATAGATAAAACAGTCTCTTTTCTGTTTGTCAATAACTCTCTTGAAGGACAAATAAGCTTTAGTGATAGTATAAGGCCAGAAGCTAAAAAAACTCTGTCTCTGCTTAAAAAATTAGGTATTGCCGATATTGTCTTAATAACCGGGGATAATTTACAAACCGCTGATAAAGTAGCTAAAGAGCTAGGTATTAACGAAGTTTATGCTAATCAATCGCCTGCCGATAAATTGTCTACGCTAAGTAAACTAAAACCTAAGCCAGTAGTATTTGTTGGTGATGGCATTAATGATGCTCCTGTATTAACTTCAGCCGGTGTTGGCATAGCCATTGGTGCCGAGGGTTCTACGGCCGCTAGTGAATCTGCTGATATGGTTATAATGTCCGGCAATCTTAGCCGAGTAGCTGTAGCAACTGAAATAGCTAAAAAAACTTTCAAGATAGCTACTTTTAGTATCGTTATAGGTATCGGCTTAAGTTTTATATTAATGGCTGTTTTTGCCACAGGTAAATTTCATCCTGTTTACGGAGCTATTCTTCAGGAAGTAGTTGATGTCATTACTATATTTAATGCTCTACGTGCACATATGATCAAGCCTTCAATGATTGATCATTAGAAAAACTACAATTGGCACGAACAAATCATCTAATCCAAAAAAACTTATTCCTTCAATAATAGTCGTAACGACGCTTACTAAGACTATTTGAATAATACCAAGCTTTAAAGTACTAAACTGATTAACTAGCAACAATATAACCAATGAAGTAATAAAAAAGCTTAGATTACCTAAAAAACTTTTTGTTTGCCTGAGTAAATGATAACTCGTACTCTTGCCGTATTTAGAGCCAATGATAGCTGCTAAGCCATCGGCTATGGCCATTTCTAAGATTGCTACTGCAAATATCCACTTATTGTTTGTTAAAAAGGCTAATAAACCAACACTGATTGCAAATAGTTCTTCGCCATAAGATTTTCTTTTAACATTATGAATAGCTTTAAATATATTAAAGCGTTTGGATAGAACAACTACAATTAGATAAGCAAGAGCCAGTAATTTAATATCCATAAAAGATAGGTAAAATGGCCAGAAGGCTGTTAATACGCCAATAATAATATGCATAAGTTTACGCTTAATCTCTTTATTTTTTGTAAATTTATGACTTATAACTTCATTGATTAATAAAATTAAAAATATCACAAATAGTGTTAATACTATTAACATGAATTTAGTTTAATCCTAGTTAGATAATGCCTACAATTAATAAACTTAATACCAACTAATCTATATTACTATAGATAATTTAAGAACTTCTAAAATTCTTAAGAAAACCAGTTAATATACTAAAAAGCGCCTAAATAGCAAAAATAAAGCAGTTAATTTCCTGGATTTCTGCAAAAATGTCTATTACGATATTTACGATTACGGGCAACTTATTGATATAAAGTAAGTCTATTGTCATAGTAAAATATAGATTGTCTTTGGTCGGGGTGAGAGGACTTGAACCTCCGACCTCAGCGTCCCGAACGCTGCGCGCTACCAAGCTGCGCTACACCCCGAATTATAATATTTATATAATTAATAGCAAAAAACTTGTAAACAAAAATGTGGTCGGGGTGAGAGGACTTGAACCTCCGACCTCCGCGTCCCAAACGCGGCGCGCTAGCCAACTGCGCCACACCCCGATAGGTTATTTTTAAAGATTATACAAGATATTTTAAGCTATTACTATCTCAAATGATCTTTTGAATTTGTTTTATGTAAGAAGCACTATTTCTGCTAGTAGTTTTTACTAATACTGCGTTAAATTGTCTAGAGCCGTTTTTTTCTACTATGTTACGAGTTTTTTGATTGTTTTTCCATCTAGGAATTACACTGTCTAATGAAATACCTAGGGAACTATTTAAAACACCACACATACCAACATCAGATATATGGGCTGTGCCTCTGGGTAATATTCTGGCATCAGCCGTTGGAACATGCCAGTGATCACCAACTACCAGGCTAACTCGGCCGTCAAGGTAATGACCAATAATTACTTTTTCACTTGAGTAATCGCCGTGAAAATTAACGACTATAGCATCGGTACTTGTAGCTTTATCCTCTAGGATTTTATCTATAACCTTTAATGGATTGTCTTTTGGTTTAGTTGAGTCTTTGCCGACAATTGAACCAAGCAAACTTATAACTAAAACTTTGTAGTTATTTTTAACTATATATTTATAGCTTAAGCCAGGTGTATTATCTGGCATGTTAGCAGGTCTAATAATCGGTTCATTGGGATCATTTAATGCATCAAATATCTCTTCATTAAATGTTGACCAGTTACCACCTGTAAAGAAGTCAACGCCTATTTGTTTTAGGTAACTATAATCTTTTAAACTAATACCGCGACCATTGCTAACGTTCTCAGCTTGAGCGATAACTAGATCTATTTTTTCTTGGTTAATTAGATCTGGCAGAAGCTCTCTGACAGTCCTAATACCTGGTTCTGCCATAATATCACCAATGTAAAGGATGGTCATTATTTAGCAAACTCGATAGCTCTGGTTTCTCGGATAACATTAACTTTAATGGTCCCGGGGTATTGCATAGTAGATTCAATCTTGTTAGCTACATCTCTGGCTAATTTAATAGCACTCAGATCATCAATACTTTGCGGTTTGACGAATATGCGCACTTCACGACCAGCACTGATAGCATAAGTTTTTTCAACTCCTGAAAAACTATTGGCCACGTTCTCGAGATCTTTCATTCTTTCAGCAAAGTTTTCAGCACTAATGTTTCTAGCACCTGGTCTGGCAGCACTAATGGCATCAACAGTTCTGATTATTAAAGCTTCCACGCTGGTTGCTTCGACATCATCGTGATGCTGTTCGGCAGCTAAAGCTACGGCTTCTGGAGCACCGTACTTTCTAAGAATTTCACCTGATATATGATGATGCTTGCCTTCAATTTTATGAGTTAAGGCCTTACCAATATCGTGAACTAAGGCAGCATATTTGGTTATCTTAACGTCTGCACCAACTTCCTCAGCAATAATACCAGCAATATGGGCCATCTCAGTTGAATGTTTTAAAACGTTCTGACCATAACTGGTTCGGTATTTTAACTCTCCTAATAATTGCAGTATCTCTTTAGGCATACCAATAACTCCAACTTCTCTGGCGGCATCTTCTCCGGCTCTAATGACGTCTTTCTCGACAGCCTTCTGAGCTTTTTCAACTACCTCTTCAATTCTGCCAGGATGAATTCTGCCATCCTTCATAAGCATTTCTAGAGCCTGACGAGCAATTTCGCGTCTAACTGGATCAAAACTACTTAAAACTATATAACCAGGTGTATCATCAACTAATATATCTACGCCAGTGGCTCTTTGCAAAGCTTGAATATTACGGCCTTCCTTGCCAATAATTCTGCCTTTCATTTCTTCGTCATCTAATTTGATACTAGTAACTGTTCGCTCAGCCGTTACTTCACTAGCCATTCTTTCCATAGCAGTAGTTATAATATAGGCTGCTTGTTCCTCAGCATTATCTTTGGCTTCGTTTTGTAACTTATTAACTAGACCTAGCAGATCATTTTTTATGTCTTTTTCTGTCATTTGGAGCAGTTTGTCTGCTGCTTCTTGTTTTGTTAATTTGGCAATTTTTTCTAATTTATCCTGTTGTTTAATTCTGATGGCTCTGATTTCGTCTTTTAGTTTGTCTATTTCTTCCTCGCTAAGTCTAAGCTTTTCATTACGTTTATCGATTTCGTCAAGCTTTTTATCAAGCGTCTCTTCTCTGGTTACTAGTCTTTGTTCGATGTCTTTTAATTCTTTACGCCTAGTTTGTTCTTCCTTACGAAACTCTTCCATGGTTCTAAAAGATTCTTCTTTAGCCTCATTAACTAGTTTAGTAGCTTCTTTTTTGGCCTTTTCTAACTCTTTTTGGGTATTTAATTCAGCTTGGCTTTTTCTCTGCTTTTGTATTACTTCATTGGCACCAAAGCCAACTACTAAACCAACGATAGCTAGCACGGCTTCTATCATATCTTTATCCTTTCTATAGATAGAGAAAAGTCTAATACCTATAAATCGAGATCAAGTTGTTTTTTTAAGGCATCGCTATCACTTCTCTAGCCTAAAAAGTCTTGATAAATCTAGACTTATTCTCGTTAATCAAAATTATTGAATCTTACACATTGGAAAACTCGCAATGTCTCTACATGCTAATTCCTAGTTACCAATATACCCTTTTAGTCTAAAGTAGGTCAACTGTTTATATTAATCTTATAGATAAAGTTATTTTTTAGGTTTAGTAATATGCGGTTCGGCTCCATAAAAAGGTAAGACAATTTTATCATTATCTTTAGCAAGGATTTTATTAATACCATCATCTAGCCAATTATTGGTTTGTACCGCAATAATTGGTACGGCTAGACTAAACGCTAGAGCATTAGCTAGACTAATGCCAATCCTTAGACCAGTAAAACTACCGGGTCCTTTATAGACAACAATGCCTTCGATGTCTGCAAAATTCAATTGTTGATTTTTAAGAATATGCTCTATCCTTATATGAATAGTTTCGGCTAACTTTAAATGAGCCTGCCAGGTAATATAATCAAGCTGAAGGGTATCTTTATATAAACCAATTTCAGCCTTTTCTTGATCGGTTTTTATAGTAAGTATAATCATGATTTATTAAAGTCAACCTTTCATTAAGTAAGCAAGCTCGCTAGGATAAGTGAAATGAAGCTTACGTCCATTTTGACTTGTAACCTCAAATTTAATTTTTAATCGTTTGTCTGGCAAAACATCTTTTAAGATATCAGCCCATTCTACTACAATAACTGCCTGCTTATTTGTTAAAATCTCTTCAAACTGATTTTTGACTAAACCTAGAGAACTAAGTCTATAAAGGTCAAAGTGATGAATTACTAGTTCGCTTGATGTCGTATAGATGTTTTCAATAGTAAAACTTGGACTACGAATTTGATCCTTGGAACCGGCGCCTAAAGATAGAGCTCTGGTAAAGCTAGTTTTGCCTCCGCCAAGATCACTAATTAGCTCAACAACTTCTTGACCACGCAGTCTTTGGCCGATACGCTTAGCTATTGCCCAAGTTGCTGATTCAGATTTAACTTCAATTATTAAATTCGCCATGATTTTAGGCTATTATAAACTCAAATTAACTAATTTTAGTTATACTATTACTTAGTTATGCTATTACTTAGTAATAATTTTTTCAATAAAGATGTTTTTTCGCTTAGAACCGGTAGCTCGGTAGCTAAGACGACTTCAGCGGTTATTAACCCTGATAATTTAAGAATTGAAGGCCTTTATTGTAGTGATCGTTTTAGTAATAAGACTCTTATTTTACTCTTCCAAGATATTCGTGAGTTTACCCCTAAAGGATTTTTTGTGAATGATCACGAGGTGTTAAGTCAACCTCATGAACTAGTTAGAATACAAAAAATACTAGAAATTAACTACACTCTAATAGCTAAACCAGTTGAGACGATTTCCAAAAGCAAAGTTGGTAAAGTTAGTGATTATGCCACAGATAATGCCAGCTTTTATATCCAAAAATTGTATCTTAGTCAAAGTATTTTAAAAAGCTTTAGTGGCGGGAGTTTGATTGTTGATAGAACTCAAATTAACTCAGTTACGCCAAAGAAGATTATAATTAATGACTTACTAGAAAAAGCTAGGTTAAGCGTTAGTCCTTCAGTCGTTTAGTGATTGTTTATAATTTTCTAAAGCTTGCTTAATAAGCGAGTAGCTAAAACCTTGTCTGGATAAATAGGCCATCAGTTTATTGCTATCTTTATATTTTGTTTGTTTTATTTTATTACTAACTATTCTAGACAGGGCATCAATTTCGTTTATTTCATTATTGGCCATGGCTAGGTTAATAACTTCATCACTAATATGTTTCTGTTTAAGTTTGGCTAATATTTTACGACGCGAAGCAGGGGACTGAGACTGAAGATAATTAACATAGTTTTCGGCAAAGACAAGGTCGTTAATCAGGTTTAAATCAGTTAACTTGTTAAGTATTGTACTTATAAGGGAAGGGGAAGCTCCTTTTCTAACTAAATAATTTTTAACTTCCCACTCACTTTT
>JAJZHX010000080.1 GCA_021804315.1 bacterium | reverse complement strand
CTTAAAGAAGTTAGTTTATATCAACCAGAATTACCAGTCAGCTTATTTGGTCAAAAAGTGCCTTGGAACTTAATTCAAAGCTATTTTACGAGGAGTAAAAATACCCTAGACTCGGCGTTAATTGAGCCATTCGTCATTGCAGAGGATTTAAGAGAACATCTGCTTGATGAAGCACTGCTTTATATTGAGCCAAAATTAGCCTTTTGGCAGGGCAATGAAAGCCTAGGTTTAGTGAGTAATAGTTCACCAGTTTCCCTTAACATTATCGATAACGCTATTAATGTATGTAACAAACTACCTTATGAAAAAAGAATTGCTCATTATTTTAAACAATCACTTTTCAGTGAGCTACTGCTTAGGTATTTAAATCGTGACTTAATTTCAGCCAGTCTTTTAACTGGCCCGAATAGCCAGTTAGCTTATCAGGAGGCATAAAAAAGCCAATGATACCAACTCATCCTAGTAAAAACCGAACTTTTCGTTACTCAATTTGTTTATCCGGAGCAGCCGGAGGTGATACTGTTGAAAATGATGCTAATTTAGCTGAACAACTCGGCAGATTAATTGCCTTAAATGGCCATGTTATCACTACCGGAGCAACGATTGGACTGCCATACTTTGCTGCCGTAGGGGCTAAAGAGGCTGGTGGTATGAGTATAGGTTTTTCTCCAGCAGTTAGTCTCCGCGAACATATTTATAAATATCGCTTGCCAACTTCTTGTTTTGATTTTATTAATTTTACTGGGCTACATTATGTCGGCAGAGATCTTTATCTAGTTCAATCCAGTGATGCAGTTATCACAATTGGTGGTCGCTTTGGTAGTTTACACGAGTTTACTTCTGCCTTAGAAGCTCATAAACCATGTGGTATTTTGCTTGGTAGTGGTGGAACTGCTGATCAGATTCCTAAACTTATGGAAATCCTGCCACCTCCGCATGCCAGTTTGGTAGTTTACGACGATGACCCAGAACGTTTAGTTAATAAAGTTATAGCTCTACTGGATGAAAAAAATCAAGATCTTGACAAAAACTGGCATAAAATTAATCATGAATGGCTTTTAGATCAAGCTAAAAGTATTAAGCGTGCTGGTTAAAGATAATATCTTGCTACAATATATTTAAGATATTGTGAGCAAGTTTAAATTACAAGCAGATTATAGGCCGACCGGCGATCAACCATCAGCTATTGCTCAGTTGGTAGACGGACTTAAGCAAGGCCAAAAACAGCAGACTTTACTAGGTGTTACAGGTAGCGGTAAAACCTTTACTATGAGTAATGTAATCGCTAACTATAATAAACCTACCTTAGTTTTAAGTCATAACAAAACTTTGGCAGCTCAGCTGTATAGTGAATTTAAAAACTTCTTTCCAGATAACGCGGTTCACTATTTTGTTTCGTATTTTGATTATTATCAGCCGGAAGCATATATCCCTAGGTCTGATACCTATATTGAGAAAGACAGTCAAATTAATGAAGAAATTGACCGCCTAAGACATGCCGCCACCGATGCTTTATTATCTCGAAAAGATGTTATTATTGTTGCTAGTGTTAGCTGTATTTACGGTATTGGCTCAGTTGAAGATTATAGTAATTTATCAGTTAATATTATTAAGAATGAACGTCGGCTCAGAGATAAATTACTAAGACATTTAACGGATATTCAGTATCAAAGGAATGATATCGATTTTCACCGTAGTACTTTTAGGGTGCGTGGTGATGTTGTCGATATTTTTCCGGCCAGTGAGGAGCTAGCATATAGGGTTGAATTTTTTGGTGACACAGTTGAGCGAATTATTAGGATCGATCCACTTACTGGCGAGGTACTAAATGAGCTAAATAACCTTAGAATCTTTCCAGGATCACACTATGTGACCCCGGCCGATAAACTAAAATTAGCTTTAGCTAGTATCGAAGAAGAGCTAAAGTACCGACTGGCTTATTTCAAAAAAACCAATAAATTACTTGAAGCCCAAAGGTTGGAACAACGAACCCGCTTCGATATCGAAATGCTGGAAACTACCGGTTTTGTCAAAGGCATTGAAAATTATTCTCGTTATTTAACTAATCGTGAGCCAGGTGAACAACCAGCTACCTTGCTAGATTATTTTCCTGATGATTTTCTTCTGCTGATAGATGAGTCACATATGACTATTCCTCAATTAAGGGGTATGTATAACGGTGATCGAGCCCGCAAAGAAGTCTTAGTTGAACACGGTTTTCGCTTACCGAGTGCTCTAGATAATCGACCTTTAACTTTTATTGAGTTTGAAAAACACGTCAACCAAGTTATCTATGTCAGCGCCACACCAGCTGAATATGAACTATCACGCAGTCCTAAACCAGCCGAGCAGGTAATTAGACCAACCGGTTTACTTGATCCGGAAATCTTTATACGACCAATCGAAGGCCAAATTGATGATCTAATTAATGAGATCAAAGCTACAATCGAAAAACATCAGCGCGTGCTTATAACAACCTTAACCAAACGGATGAGTGAGGAGTTAGCCGAGTACTTAAGCGACATTAAAATTAAAGTCGCTTACCTTCATAGTGATATCGATACACTGGATAGGAGTGATATTCTAAGAGATTTAAGATTAGGCGTTTACGATGTATTGGTTGGCATCAATCTATTAAGAGAGGGTCTTGATTTACCAGAAGTTGCCCTGGTGGCTATACTAGATGCCGATAAAGAAGGCTTTTTAAGAAGTGAACAAGCCTTAATTCAAACTGTTGGTCGGGCAGCCAGACACAGCGAAGGTCGAGTTTTAATGTATGCCGATAAGATTACTAAGAGCATGCAAAAAACTATCGATGAAACTAACCGTCGTCGACAAATCCAGCAAGCCTATAACCAAAATCATGGCATTACGCCAACTAGTATCAGCAAGAAGGTAGAAGCTGGTCTTAGGCCTGAATTGCCAGAAGAAGCTAAGCGAGCCAAGATTAATCTCAATAAAATACCTAAAGATGAATACGCATTGTTAATTAAAGACTTAACCAATCAAATGGCATTAGCCAGTGCTAATCTGCAATTTGAACAAGCAGCAGAACTCAGAGATCTAATTAATGATATTAAACAAAAATTATAAGTTATAAATTTAAATATTTTTTTGCAATAAACATAAAAACCGTCTATCCCTCAAAGCAAAAGGATAAGTATAGTCAATAAATGAAGAAAGCGGGCTGGCCACCGCTATCCAGCAGTGGCGTCCCGCGTTTCTAGTTACTATTATACAAAAATCTACCGCTTAAGGTCAATATGTTCTTCTTGTCGGGTAATAATAATCAGACACTTTATTGACTTCGCAAGTTCGAATTGTCGCTCAACCTCTCTTACTAGTTTATGGGTAGGTATTCGTCCATCCATACGCCGCAAATCCAAAATAATATTA
>JAJZHX010000079.1 GCA_021804315.1 bacterium | reverse complement strand
TTCCAGCGCATTTTGTGGCCTAATAGACATGCATACTGTGCTTCTAAAGCGTAACCTGCATTAATAAGTTGGCTATAGAGATTCAGGCTAATATCAAAACAAGCTTGGTATTGTTCGCTTAGATTAGCCTCTTCAACCAGTTTAGGTATTTCGTAGCCATATCTGGGTGACAATTTTTGCCAATTTAAATCATCGACCATCCGATGCCTTTGCAGATCACGGAAGATACCGTAATCACACATGATATCCCAGCTGTAGTGTGCCTTTTCTAAGGCCCTGCCCGGACGATGACGTCTGTTTAAGCGTTCACCCATATAGCTTCTAAAAACTTTAATTTTATCCTCATATGACCAATTAGCAATATTGGTCTGTAGGTCTTCTAAAGGTAGATCGCTATATTCGTAAAGCATGTCGGCAAGTAATGACATCTCATTTTTCGGCCAGTAATCAATCAAACTTACATCCTCACTCAAAGCATCACTATGGCTTATAGGCAGATTTTGCTTAGCTAGTTTTTGCATTTGTTGATTAATATTAGCCTTATAGGCAATCAAAGCTCCACCACGTTCAGGTTTATCGACTCGTTCTAAAAACATCGGGATAACTTTTCGAGCTTCTGTTAAGATTTGCTCACCAACTTCTCTAGCTTCAGCTGATTGATCACTTAACAAATGTAGAATTAAACTTTCAATAGCTTGAGCAGAGGCAAATATGCCAACCGTCGATTTAGTGGCTACCGGCAAAACATTTCTAATAGCGTCACACGCTTGTGCTCTAGTAGCAGCTTTCCAGGCACCATCTTGCTCTTTAATCGGTACTTTCGAGTTTTTTCTAACATAATCAGTTAACTGTTTGGCCATAGTCGAATATAGGTCAAAAATTTGATCTAGCGATTGGTTGTAGATTTTTTGTACATCTTTTTTAAGGTAAGTCGGTGAATAGTATTTGTACTTACCAGCTTCGTCCTTCTGATCAAAATAGATATATCTAGTTGATTGCTCTAGGTAAGCAGCTAAACGCCCCCATTCTAGTTTTTTAGTTAGTAAATTGGAGGCGTTTTCAATAACTAAGTGAATGCCGGCTAATTGTTGAACAGAATCATCTCCGTAAGCAGTTATCACGCGCTTCAGTAGTTCAGCATCTTGATCGACTTTATTAGCAAATTCATCTAAAATAGTTATCCGCATATCGTCGCCTCTTCTAGATAAACGAGCCATAGCTGCAGCAATGGTCACCGGATCAATTTTGTTAGTAAAGCTATAAACATTACCGTCTGGGTTTGTAACTGATGTCTCCAGATAATTTTTGCCTGCTTGGCTTATAAGATATACACCGTCCTGATTTTTTTCTAGGTATGTTTCTGAGGTTTTTTGGTTATTATTAACTAGCTTTTTTTGGTCTAAGACTTCCTTAACTGATATTGGCGGTTCTACTTTTGCTGGTGCAACAGTTGTTCTAATAGATAAGTGGTTACTGACAATTTTCCAGATATTATCGGCGACGATTTCTGGTGGGTCAGTAGTAAATACAACCGGCAAGTTTCTTTGACGAGCTTCCCAAAGGTAACCGGCTCGTACTCTTTCTAAAAACTCGTTGTCAAGGTTATCAAAACGCTCGCCTTCGTTCCTTTCTTTAAGCCTTTCCGACAGTACACTTGCCGGGGCGTCTAGTATAATACATATATCGGGTTCCATGTCGCCAACTGCGAAATTTATTAATGTATTAATCGTATTATAATCTGGCACATCGCCTCGGCCATAATACTGCACGCCCAGAGTAGTTAAATAGTTTCTATCTACGATGCAGTTAACACCGACATTTAAGGATTTTTTAATTACTTCTAAGCTTTGCGAACGTGCCGCATTGTAAAGAAGAACTTCGGTTTTAGTGTTCATTGGGAACTGAGGATTTTGTGTTAAATGTCTAATATTTCTAGCTGTGATATCGCTTTGACTATCCGGTTCTCTAAAACGTCGAACAGCTAAACCAGCTACCTGAAAACGTCTAACTAATTCCTCTACTTGAGTAGTTTTACCAACTCCTTCAGTACCTTCTATGACAATATATTTACCTCTATTCATAAGCCAGCCCATCGATTTTTACAGGAGCAACACGGCGGTCTTTATAGGCTTTTGGTAGCAACATATCTGGGGACCAAGTTTGCATTATCTGTTCTAAATCAACACCTTGTTGATATTTACCACTAAAGCCATTTAGTCGATTATCGCCGTAAGTTCCCTCAACTTCTCCAGTTTCTATAAAAACTGCTTGGGCAATTCTTTCACCGACCGGTAAAAGAACAGTCTCTGTTTCATTTAGATTATAAATTTCTAGGGTTAAGCGATTGATGTACCCAGGGTCTACCCAACCGGCATCAAAACAAACAGCTATACCATTTCGACCCCAGCTTGATCGAGATTTCAGTTCATAAGCACCAGGTGGCTTGATGCCAAAAAACTCGTGAGTGTGCGCTAGAATACGTTCTTGAGGCTTTAGGCTAATAACTGGATGGTCAGGCGGGATATTGTTTAGTAGCTTAAAACCATTCAATTTACACCATGCTTCATGAGACATTGCTTTATATGGGCCATCGAAATATCTTTCAACATCTTCAGGATCGAAAGGGTTGTAAATAGCCCTATCTTGCAATTTTTCAATACGATAAAAATGATGTCCTAAGGTTACATCAAGACTTGCATAGGAAACGTTTCTTTGGTCATAAGGGTGACAAACAATATGGCCCTCAGCTATTGCGGCAATAATTTGTTTATTACTGTATACAGACATCTTGCGTAACCCTCCATCATCCTTGCCACCCAAATAAGGAGTTATTCTTTGTGCTTTATATTTTAACTTTTCTAACTTGCTAAAAGCAAGCATAATAATAATGTGAAATTTACGCAACTACATCGTGTTACTTATTTTTTTAGAAAAATTAAATTTTTTAGTAAAATATAAATTAACCTATGTATAAAAATAATCGTGCTGAACGAATAGTCAAATTTAAAAACGATTATCGGGTTATTTTTATCAGTCTTTTAGTGGCCTTTTACGGTATTTATTTAATTGCTAGTACTCTGCTTGAACAGTTTTTTTTACATAATAGCTTCAGGCATTTTAATAGAACTATTTCGGATATTAGAGTAGATCTATCGTTATTATTAGGTATAAGTATCATTTATTTAAGCACTCTTTTAAGAAGTCGCAAAAGAACAGCCTGGCTAGTTACTTTGATTGCCAATATTTTTTATTTTGGATTAGGTCTATCTCAATTACTTAATAGTGACTATTATATTTTTAATACCACTTATCGCTGGATTTTTCCGGTTATAAAAGTTATTGTTTTACCGATAATAATATTATCCTTACTGTATTTTTATAGAGATCTTTTTGTGGTTAAGAGC
>JAJZHX010000078.1 GCA_021804315.1 bacterium | reverse complement strand
TCCGATCTAATAGGTGTCTATGTTGCCGATCATTTAAGGGGTCAAGGTCAGGGGCCCAGTAAACAAGCAGCTCAGCAAAAAGCCGCTGATGCCGCCCTGCATTTTTATAGGCAAAATAGTTAATTAACTCTAAAAAAAGACTAATAATTAAGGCTTACTTAATAAAACTTTAGTTTTTCGTTTGACAACAGAGGCAATATATCTGTAAAATAGTGTGGATTATCTTTCATCAATTAATTTTAGAATAAGGAAAGACTTAAAAAAACCTTAAATCATGTTAGTTATTCGTTTGCAACGTACTGGTCGCAAAGGTCACGCCCAGTTTCGTGTTGTTGTTCAAGATTCTCGCAGAACCCCATCAAGCGGTAAAGTTGTTGCTTGGTTAGGGAATTATGATCCTCACGCTAAAGTTTTAAATATTGATAAAGAAAAAGCTAGCTTTTATTTAAATCACGGAGCTCATCCGTCGAACAGGCTAGTTAGTTTATTAGACAAAGAAGGCCTTAAGCTACCTCAATGGGTTAAAAAAGCTAAGACAAAATCTGGAACAACTAAAAACGCCGATAAACGTCGTTCAACCAGACCTCAAGAAGTAGCACCAGTGGAGACAGAAGTTAAAGACAATAACGGCGATCAAACCAAAGCATTAGAAGCTGAAACGACTGAGGATGTTAAGCCAGCTGAAGTAGCTCAACAAGAGACTGCTTAAAAAAATATTAGCGAGCTTCGCTATAAAAGCTTATTTTTTGTAGTATAATTAAGACTTAAGCCAACATAATACTTATTTCAAAGAGGAGTCTAACATGAGTGAAATAGATCAGCAATTTGTCGAGTACGTTATCAAATCATTAGTCAACAAACCCGATGCTGTCCATATCGATAGAAGCATAGACGAAAAAGGAGTTTTACTAGAATTAACAGTTGATCCTGAAGACCTTGGCAGGGTAATAGGTAAGCGAGGGGCAACTGCTCAAAGCATCAGAACCTTATTAAGAGCTCTAGGTACTAAGAATGATGCTCGATATAACCTAAAGATTGTCGATAACGGTGTTAAACCGGCTAGCTATGCGTCAGACAATAGTCAAAGCTCAACAGATTCTGGTAAGCAATCAACAACCGATGATCAAACTGATAGTCAGCAAGACTTAGCCAATGAAACTCCAACTATTGCCTTAGATAATGTCGAAGAAGATGCTACTAGCGATCGACTATCTAAAACTCGTCAGGAGCTTGCCGATCTAGACGATCTAGATGTCTAAGTTTTTAGAAAAGCAGAAAGGCGAGTACTTAATTTCGTTATATGAATGTTACTTTTATAACTCTATTCCCAGAGATGATTGCCCCAGTCCTCAATAATTCTATTTTATTGCGAGCGCAAAAGCAGGGGCTATTTAGCTATGAGATTATTAATTTAAGAGATTTTGGAATAGGCCCACGGCATCAAGTTGATGATACTCCTTACGGTGGCGGTGATGGCATGTTGCTTAGGCCAGAACCCATTATATCGGCTATTGAAGTTGCTAAATCAGAACATCAAGATGCTTTGGTTATCCTGCCTACTCCAAGAGGCAAACCCTATAAACAATCAGTAGCCAAGCAATTAGTTCAACGACAACAATTAATTATAGTTTGCCCTAGATATGAAGGCTATGATGAGCGAATTGTCCATTGGGTAGATAAAAGCTACTGTATTGGTAGCTATATATTAACCGGCGGTGAGTTACCGGCTCTGGTTATAGTCGATAGCGTTGTTCGGTTAATACCAGGAGTTTTAGGCAATAAAAACTCAATCAATGTTGAATCATTTCAAGACGATAATCAGCAAATTGAATTTCCCCAATATACACGTCCAGCTAGTTATCGAGACCTTAAAGTCCCCGAAGTGCTTTTAAATGGCAATCATCAACTTATCAATGATTGGCGACAAGCTAATAAGCATTAGTGCCCGGTAATATTCAAACCAGGTAAACCATTAACTAAGTTCATGATCGCTCTGGCTGAGGGTTGGTTGACGGAGTTTGGAGTAAGCTTGGTGTTAGAATTTTGTAGAGTCATCGAGCTATTTTGACTTGATCCACTATCAGATACATCACTCTGAGGAGATAGCGTTGGAATCGAGAAAGGGCTTTGATTAGGGGCTAAATTAACTGTCGTAACTTTAGGGTTAAGACTAGCTTTCAACGATATAGTTTTAAGTGATGTATTATTGCCTAAGACTTGAGCATTTTGCTTGGTAGGAAGCTTTTTATCTTTTGATGCCGATGAATCATTTAAATATGAAACTTTATGAACTGGTAGAGCAATAATCAAAAAAATAAAAATGATCACAAAAACCAAAGGCAAGGCTACTCTATAGTCATAAGTCTGTTTTATCTCTCCGTAGTTTAATTTATTGTCTGACATATTATAAAATCTCGTACTAATTTATTGTATTTTATTTATGGCAAATTTTATAATTATTTTCAATCGGAAAACTAACAATAAAACATGTACCACTTCTTAAATTACTATAAACTCTAATTTTACCGTTAAAATTTTCTTCAACATACCGTTTTACTATAAAAAGTCCTAAACCTAAGCCATGTTCTGAGGGCCCTTTGGTCGTATAAAAAGGCTGAAATAGTTTAGGTATAGTGTCCTTAGAGATAACACTGCCATAGTCGATAACTTTAATAATCAGACTATCTTTAACCAAAAAATTAAGCTCAACTAACCGTTTACTAACTAAATAATCTTCTTTGGAGTAAGCTTCAATAGCATTCATGATTAAATTAACTAATATCTGCTGAAATTTAAGTGGATCGCCCTTTAGTTTTATAGTTGGTGCTAGCTCAAAATTAAGCCTGACTTTAGCTACTCTAGCCGCTGGTTTAACCAATCGCTTGACATCATTTAATTGAGGATTAATGAAAAAATACTGATCATTAGCATAACTCATCTGTCCTCTGGCGGCCTCGATGTATTTATTCAAGCGCTGTAAATTGCGTCTAATATGTTTAATCTCTAATGATTCCTGATCGCTCAATTGGTCTAGATGAATTAAAGCTACACTAAGAGGATTACTAATCTCGTGCAATAAACTAGCACTCAAGCGTCCTAATTCAGTCAGTCTTTTAATATCCTCGCGACTTTTAAGTTTAGCTTCAATTGGCCCACTCATAGTAAATTTTAAATATTTTTCCTTTCATCTATCGTGTAGCCTTTACCATGAACAGTTTGAATCAAAGGATTTTTAAAAGGCTTATCCAATTTTCGTCTTAGATGGTTAACATGAACATCTAATGTATTAGTCCAGATTTCACTATCTCGCCAAATATTAAGCGCTAGTTCATGCCTTGAGACAACTTCTTCTGGTCTTTCCATTAAATAGACTAAAATAGCAAACTCTTTTGGCCTTAAAACAATAAATTGTCCACTTCTATCA
>JAJZHX010000077.1 GCA_021804315.1 bacterium | reverse complement strand
AAACAAAAATCACCTCTTTTAAATGCCAGCGGTAATGGTCACTTTATAAGTTATTACCAGGATAAAGAGTCCTTGGTAACTTTAGGTCAAACAATTGCTAAGCGCTCAATTGACTCCTCGGCCAGAATTATTTTGCTGAGTGATATGTTATTACTATCTAGAATTGGTAAATATAGCCTGGTTGATTTACTGAAGATTATCGCTAAGCTTAATCAAGAGGATCGTGATCCAGTTTGGTCAATGATACTAAGAACAGTAGCCGTTGCTAAAACTTTTGTTGAGGGGGACGAGACAGCTGAAGCAAATCTTAGAAAATTTAAAGCTAAATTGTCAGCTGATTGGCTAAAAAAACTTGGCTGGCAAACTAAAAGTTCAGATGATATTAACACTCAACACCTACGAATAACCGCTCTTGGTTTAAGCTTATCGGCAGAAGAACCAAAAGTCACTAAACAAGCTCTGGATCTTTATGATAAGACTAAAGATCTTAATAAGTTACCTTCTGAACAACGCGCTTTGATTTTAGCGACAGTAGTTAAAAGAGGACAAAAAGCCGATATTATTAGTTTAAAGCAAGCTTACGAAGCAACTGCTAATCCAGATTTAAAGCTGGCAATTACCAGTGCTCTTTGCGCTATTAGAGATCCAAAATTGGCTGAGCAACTAGTAGTTTGGGCTTTATCTAAAGAAGGTGCAGTCAAGCCTCAGGATTATGCTTATTGGTTCGCTTATCTTATGGGCAATCATTACACCAGACAAGTAATTTGGGATTGGTTCATTAGCTCATGGGATAGAGTTGCTGAACTTTCTGGAGGTGGCAAGTTTATGGATTATTTTGTTTGGTATGCCGCTAGTCCACTGGCCACTCGAGATTGGCTAAAAAAATACCAGCAGTTTTTTGATGACAAAATAGCTGAACCAGGCTTAAGACGCAATATTACAATTTCTTATAGTGAAATAGACTCCCGAGTTAAGTGGCGTGATCGTGACTTAGCCAGTCTTAAAAGATATCTTGCAGATTGTTAGACCTGATTAAAACTTAGAATAGTGTAATTATGACCATAGACTTCAATTAAAGAAGTCCTATAATCTTTGATATACTTGTTTTCTTCAAGCCATATCAGGGTAGCTTGTTTTAGCTTTAAACTAAGTTCTGCGGTAGTAATTTCTGGATCGTTATAATTATCTGGCAAGTAGTTAATAGCAATAAATTCTATTGTGTTTTTTATAGCAATTAAATCAATCTTGTTTTTCGATTGACTCCAATTTTGTTCGAGAATTCTATAGCCTCTCATATCAAGATATAGTCGAGCGGCTTTTAAACTGGCTAGGTGTTGTTTATTCGTCATAGTATTTTAGTATTTGCTTTACAGGTTTAAAACTCCGACGATGCTCTTTACTCAAGCCATACAATTGAAGCATATCGAGATGATACTTAGTGCCATAACCAACGTGCTTAGCAAAACCGTATTGAGGGTATTTACTAGATAACTCTACCATTAGATTATCTCTGGCAACTTTCGCAATAATACTAGCCGCACTGACAGCTGGAATTAGTTGATCGGCCTTAATAATAGCTTTCGCCTTTTTATTATTATTAAGATAATTTATGTTCCCATCGATTATAATCTCATCATAGTTAGTATTAATCTTAGCTAGAGCTCGCTTAATAGCTAAGCTTGTAGCCTTGCTTAAGCCTAAGTTATCTATTTCTGAAGCCGAGACTAAACCAAGACTATAGTCCTTGGCTAGTAGTCTGATGTCTTGATCGAGCAACATTCGCTGTCTTTGACTGAGCAGTTTGGAATCTTTTAAATTGCTAATTGGCTGATTTAGGATAACAGCACCAACTACTAAGGGTCCGGCCAGACAGCCTCTACCAACTTCGTCGATACCTAGCGTTACCATAATTAACTAGTTTAACATTTAATCAGCCCTAGCACTTTAAGAAAATACTCTCTTAAAACCTAAAATAATTGGTTAATTATTAGATTAGTTGGTAATAGAAATATTTTATTTGCGCTAACAGATAAGATAGTGTAGAATAATTGCTTGTATGCCAGATTTAATAAAAGAAATTGATGCTAGTTTTAAGAAAAAAGCGGTTGTTGATGTCCGTAGTGGAGATAATGTTAGAGTTCATCAGAAGATTCGTGAAGGCAATAAAGAGCGTATACAGGTTTTTCAAGGTCTGGTTATTAGAACTGATCTTAAAAACAGCCATACCAGTCGGATAACCGTCAGGAGAATTGCTAGCGGTATAGGGGTTGAAAAGAGCTTTTTACTGCATAGCCCTTTGGTAGTTAAAGTCGAAGTAACCAAAAGAAGTAAAGTTCGTCGTAACTACCTAAGCTATATGCGTAGCCGTACGGGAAAATCTGCTCGAATGACTGGAATTGATTTTGATAAAGAAGCAGTCAATGCCGTTCATGATGAAGCGTTAGAAGCTGAAGAAACTAAACTTCGTGAAGAAAAAGCCGCAGAAGCGAGTGCTAAAGCAGAGCAAAAGGCCAAAGAACAAGCCGAATTAGATGCTAAAGCAGCAGCCGTCGAAGCTAGTCATAAACAGACTGAATAATCGGTTATTCGATCACTCTAAACAATTCCTGATACGAAGTTATTCCAGCTATGACTTTCCTTATACCATCTTGTTCCATATTGATCATGCCATCTTGTCTAGCGGCTAATGACCCCTAAGCAAATAACTAGCTTATGTAGAAATCTTAATGTTGAATAGCTAGGCTTTAATAAGAAGGCGATTGTTGATTATAAACGCGTACCAAATTCAAATGAAAGAACACTCAAGCAACTGGTTATTACTATGGACGGTAATATACCTCATGCCCGGAAGTTCTGGTATTGACTTAGTTATGTAGTATTTGGTTATCATGCTCATGCTTGCAGTAATAACAAAAATACTATATAACTAAAGTTAATATAAACAACGTCAAGTTTATGTAAGAAATCTTAACGACACACACGCACAAGGATTAGATCATTAAAAATAGTTAATTAATTAGCTTAGTACTTCAAAAGGAGATAAATAATGACTGAGATCATTAAACAAGATGAAGAAGTAGTAACTTTAGCGGATAATTATCAGGAATATCGACCTGTAGTACAGTATGAGGTTGGTTTATTGCAAACTATTCAAGGTATTTTAAGAAATAAAGTGCTAGGGTTGACGCTAATAGGTACGGCTACCGCAAGTGTTGCTACCTTTGAAGCACCGGCGTTTGCTAACTCTCAACAAAATACAACACCCAAAGCTCAGGTAGCTAATTTAAGACCGTTAACTCCGGTTCAGCTTTATGACCGTACGCAATACTTTATGGGAAACGGAAAAACCGGCAATCTTTCTGGGCTAGAAATTGTTACTTTAGGAACTAGTTATAAGGGCGATGTTGCCGGTGACGTGACTAAATGGATATTAGCTAAATACACCAATT
>JAJZHX010000076.1 GCA_021804315.1 bacterium | reverse complement strand
AGCTCGAATACGACTTTATAAAGGTTAGCTCTCTAGTTGATCAATTGAAAACATATTATTGGCCAGCAGATAAGATTTATGTAGGGTACGACAAATCAAAAACAGGGTATTTTTCGACATCTACTGGAGTATCTCTGCATACTGTCCAGGAACAGGCTATTATGTCGGCTCTACTAGAGATAGTTGAACGCGATACTTTTGTTATTAACCACTATTTGCACCCAACCTACATTCAGATATCACCAGACTCAATTAACATTCCATTGGTAGAAAAGATTTTAAGAGGGGGCTTTAGTGCCAGAATCTACAGTCTTTATAATCACTCAGTTATCCCTGTTGTTTTAACAATACTAACGAATAGTGCATCTGATAGCATATATGGTATAGGATGTTGCGCAAGCTTTAGTTTTGAAGAAGCAATAAAGAAATCTGTCAGTGAGGCTATGTTTACCTACAATTATAGTAAGCATCTACTTCACTTAAGACAGAGTAATGCGTTAAAGATCGCTTCTCTTTATGAGCACTTTCTTTACTATCATGGAGATAATTTAAAGTTCTTACTCAATCACTATGATAGATGCGATCAAACTAACTTAAGCAAACTTAAAAAGGATAACTTGTCTGATAATCTAAAAACACTTTTATCCACTATATCTACTTCCTTTAAAGAAATTCTATTTGCGGACATAACTCCAAAAGATCTGGCAAGTCTAGGATTAGTTACTGTAAGAGTAATAATTCCTGGAGCTTTAGATATTCATACAAGAGAATCCTATCTAGATGCGTCTAACAAACGGCTTGAATCAGCAAGAAAAGAAATGCATAGGTTGGGCTATACGCCATTATCTAAAGGTTTGGCCTCAATTCCGCACCCGATGCCTTAGACAGAACAGATATTTCTAGTCTCTAAATACCTCAAGCTTTTACCGGATAAGCAGGATTTCATAATAGCTTCACCTTATGCGATAGTGTAGACATATGAACCTAATACTTTTGCCCGGCAACAGTAAAAGAAATAAAACATGGCTTGAAACTGTTGATACAAGACTACAAAAATATTTCAAAAACACATATAGACAAAACTATTCTCATTGGGATAAGGGTGAGCCTGAAATAGACCTTAGTTTTGAACTAAAAAAGCTTAATAAAAATACACCTAATCTTAGGCCTTATGCAATATTTGCCAAGTCTGTTGGTACGTTACTTGCTTTAAAAGCCATATATGAAAATAAAATCTTACCCTCATGGTGTCTATTTGCAGGAATGCCCCTTGAGTTGGTAAAAAATGAGAACATTGATCTCGAGAAGTGGTTTAATGCAACCACCTGTCCAATATATATAATCCAAAACGATTCAGACCCAGTCGGTAACTATAACGATGTTAGGCGGTTTTTAAACGATATTGATAGGCCTGACATAAATGTGATTGAGGCTCCAGGTTCGACACATAATTATGATGACATCGATTTTTTAGAGAAACTTGTACAGGAGCTTCTAAATATCTAATCACTTATAAGAGGATAATAGCTTACTTGTCTCATTTATATGTCTAGTTTCAGGTACCATACCGGCATGCCCAGCCAAATTATAGTGAGTTGAATGGTGGGTCACCTACTAAATTAGTCGGTAATTGGTTAACTACGCCCAGCCATGAGAGACGAAGACGTTTAAAGGCCTGCTTTTGTATATGTTGGGGAAGAATACTATATATAGTCCATGACTTAGACGATTTACTCATATTTTTTTATTACTACGTACTCAGCCACAAGATAATTTAATATTTGAATAATTGCATTATCGAGTCGAGCAAATCTTGCTTTGTTACGTCATTTAACTTGCCATAAACATCTACAATTATCGATGCATCGCCAGTAAAAAGCTTATCTGGTCTTGCGTAACTTATTAAATTAAGCCTGCCGCTATCAAAGTTATCGAGGGTTAATTTTATTGCACCATTCTCAGAACGGTCTTTTGATGTAATCTGGCAGAATATTAGATCATTAAAGTCTGCCCTAGCGACTACTACTGCAGGGCGGAGTTTTTTACTAGATAAATCTGAGAACGGAAAAGGTAATATAACCACATCCCCTACTGCAAAAATGCCCATGCCTCATCTTCCTCTGGTGTATCCCATTCTTTTGCAAGAGCCTGTTGACTCATAAGCAAAGTATCGCTAATTTTGGGCTCTTTCTTTTTGACTGGAGTAATTTTTAGACCATCTTTTACGAGTTTAATTTCTACATTGTCAATCAAGCCACTTTCTTCTAATAAAGGTTTTGGTATACGAACGCCTTTTGAGTTGCCTATATTAATAATTGCTGCTTTCATAGTAATTACATTATACTTACATTAATAATTATCTGTCAAGCCAAACCCGATAAATTGAAGTTTTTTTTCGGTCTAGCAAACTGTGGACAATATTGAGAAACTTGTTTAGAAACATAGTGAACGTAAGACGAAAAGGTTCTTAACCGGTATGCTTAGCCAAATTATAGTGAGTTGTAAAGTGGGTAACTTACTAAATCAGTCGGAAATTAGTTAACTACGCCCAGCCAATAATACGTACAGCATGAAAGTCTGTAAAGTCTAGGCTTTCAGGACTAGTACGAACAAAGTTTGAAATGGTTCTAGATCTGTAGCTCTGGGGTATTGGGTTAGAACGAAAACAATAACAACTTATAGCATCCTCCCCTTATTACACGAATTTGATTAGTATTTAAGAATGACACGAAGAAAGCGAAATCCAAAACATTGTCTAACAAAAACACATACAATAAATACAAGCTATATTAAATTCAGTTTATAGTGAATCATTATGAGACTAAAACCAATCAACAAAAATCAAGTGGGATTTGGACATTTGGAAACATTAGTATTATTGATTGTTATATCCATTATTGGTTTTGGCGCTTGGCGGGTTTTAAATCATAAAACTAAAAATCCAATTACTGCGTCTTCATATCCTGCTGGCGTAAATCAAGATCCTGGGGTAACGCCTTCTGCCGATTTCAACGTCGTAGGAAACAAAATTATCGGACCGAACGGCAAGCAATTCGTGCCGTATGGCACAATTATCGAATGTGCTTCTGAAAGAAAACCAGCCTCATTATGCCAGGGCCAGGGTATTTCAGGCAATACGGGCACTGCTCAAATAAACGCCGCTGCAAAATATTGGAATATGAATATACTAAGATTCCAGGTGGCACAAGAACATCTGTTTAATAGTAATGGTAGCATAAACTACTCTTACTTAAATCTCATAGATGGTCTCGTTAAACAGACAAATAGCCTCGGTATGGTCGCCATAATTACACTTCAAGAGGAACATTATGACGGCCCGGCCTTCCCAACTTCTACAGCAACAACTTTTTGGAAGTTTATGGCACAACACTACAAGGGTTACCCAGATGTATTTTTTGACCTTTATAATGAACCGAGACTACCTGCTGACGCTTTGCTAGCTGGCTCAAATATCTGGGACATATGGCA
>JAJZHX010000075.1 GCA_021804315.1 bacterium | reverse complement strand
CCGATCTAATATTGTAGCTCTGGTCTAATAGCATTTGAGATTTCAAAGGCCTGATCTTTTTGCTGATGGCATTTTTCTAAAAGATCGCCTGAAACAAAACTATAAGTTAGAATTTCATTGGCACCTAGACCAGCCAGTTTAGTCCTTATAATATCTTTAACTTTAAGATCTTTATCGAGTAACTTTGGATTAATCGGTCTGATTGGTAAATTGAGCGGTATTTTATCTAAACCATACAGCCTACCAACTTCCTCAACTATGTCTTCAGCAATCGTTATGTCTGTTCGCCAAAAAGCTGTTTTAATTAATAGGCTTTGATCATCTTGAAGCTCGACCTTAAATTCAGCATTACTAAGAATTTGGCTGATTGCTTGAGCGGTTAGCTTTAGGCCTAGTCTTAGATTAATAAAGTCACTACTAATACTAATTACTGGGGCATTTGATTGATTACTTAATAGGCTACTAGTAAGATGATTATCGTCAATTAGCTGACTAGCAACTTGACCGCCTGCAACATCGGTTATTAAAGACACTGCCCTATAAATTATTGGTTTATTTTGTAAGGGACTCTGATTTTTCGTAAAACGAGTTGAAGCATCACTGAATATACCGTAAGTCATTGAAGCCCGGCGAACTAATGACATATCGAAAGTCGCGCATTCTAAAATAATATTTTTAGTATTATTATCAATTGCCGTATCTTGGCCACCCATAATACCGGCTAGCCCGATAGCCTGCTTATTACTGGCAATCACTAGGCTATCTTTTTGAAGATTAATTTCCTTGCCATTAAGTAATTTTAGTTTTTCTCCTAAATCGGCTTGTCTGACTAGCAGGCTCACATCAATGCCATCACTGAAATTTCTAACTTTATCATAATCATAGGCATGCAGTGGTTGTCCACTTAAAATCATTATATAATTAGTAATATCAACAATATTATTAATTGGTTTTAGGCCTACTTTGGCTAGTTCAACCTGCAACCAAACAGGACTGGCTTGCACACTAACGTCTTTTATCGCTATAGCTAGAAACCTTTTAGCTAAGCCTGGCACTTGATTAATGACTTTAAAGCTTAAACTTTCTTCAGCTGATATCTCTGGCAGGTCTTCTAGCTTATACCAGTCTGGGCTAGTAAATGGTTGTCCAAAGATAGCTACCAGCTCACGAGCGATACCAATGTAGCCAAAACAATCAGGGCGATGAGTAAACATCTTGTTCTCAATATCAATAACCTGATCGTTCTTAAGATTAAACCTTAAAGCAAAGTCTTGACCAACTGATATATCATCGTCGGTAATTTCTAAAATTCCCTGATGATCGTCACTCAATGCTAGTTCTTTAGGTGATGCTAGCATGCCATTACTTAAAACCCCTCTTATATCTTTTGTTGTTAATTGAAATGGCTGTTTGTTAAAAGACTCTGGCACAATGCTACCTGGCGGTAGCCAGGCTACGACAAGCCCTTCGCGAACATTGTTAGCGCCACAAATTACTTGTACTAAGCCTTCGCTAGTTCGCTCAACGTGGCCTATAGCTCCCCCGTCATCGATTAGACAAACATGCAGTCGATCAGCATTAGGGTGTTTTTTAACACTTATAATTTTAGCTATAACTATGCCTTGGTATTTATCGCCAATGTCCTCTAACGACTCAATTGCCCCTAATTGGTTGGCAATTTTATTAATCACTGCCTGATCAAAATTAGTTGCCTTAAAGTCAAAATTCGTTGATTGACCGATAATATCTTTAATCGAGTTTAAACTTATTTTCATGATTTAAACTGCCTCAAAAAGTCTAATCTACCGGCTTCAAAATGCCTAACATCTTCAATGTTATATTTCATCATCACCAGACGATCGATGCCTCCACCCCAAGCGAAACCAGTATAGTTTAGCGGGTCAATAGTCGCTTGCTTAAGTACATTAGGGTGAATCATGCCACAACCAAGTAGTTCTATCCAGCCACTGTAACTGCAAATGTTACAACCAGCTTTTTGACAAAATGGACAAGACGTAGCAAATTCAAAAGACGGTTCAGTAAACGGAAAGTAAAAAGGCTGAGTCTTAATCTCTATGTTTTGCTTAAAGTAACTTTGCAAAAAAGTCTTGAGAGTTGCTTGTAAATGACCAACGTTGATGGCCTTATCAACATAAATACCTTCCAGCTGATAAAAGGTGTGCTCATGTCTAGCATCAAGATCTTCGTTGCGGAATACTCTACCTGGAATAACCACGGCAATTGCTTGATTATTATCTAAATTGGTTTTGTATTTTTTAAGAGCCCGATTTTGCATGGTTGAAGTATGGGCTGGAGCAATAAAATTATGACCAGACTGATCTTTTTGTTTAGTTAAAAAAGTGTCATAGTCATCACGTGCCGGGTGATCTTTAGGAAAATTGAGACTAGAAAACATATGGTATTCATCATCAATTTCTCGAGATTCTAAAGCGTCAAAACCCATGCTAGTAAAGATCTCTAAAATGATGTCTAGCTCCTGCATGAGTGGATGGATTGTGCCTTCACTGGCAGACAAAACATTAAGATCATTAGTTGTTATCTGATTAATATCAAAGGGGGCAGTTATATCTATTGCCTCAATTTGCTTATTTTGATTTAAAGCTTTCTCATTGACTAGTTTTTCTAGTTCCTTCTTTAGTTTGTTAAGCGACTCGCCAAAGCTAGCTCTTTCGTCTTTTGGTAATGTTTTGATCTGCTCAAATAAAGCCTTTAGTTCTGGCGATCTTAGCACCTGCTCAGGTTGCTCTAGCTCAAAGACACGCTTTTTCAGCAAATCTGCTACTTCATTAATACTTAAATTTTTATCAGGCATAAATAATCTTAATTAATTCTAGTATAACAGTTTAAAATTGGATATAGAAATAACTATTTAATCTTTATGCACAACTTATGTTGTTTATATAACTTATTTTCAGAAAGCTAAATTAGTAGTAGTCTAAAAATAGATTATTAAATAATAGCTTAAAGATAAAGATATGGTAGTTGGCGAGGTTTCTTTAGAACATAACAATCCGCTTTTAGTTGAGGATATTCGCTCTTTAAGTGAGCTTGAGCCTAACTCGCAGGTGTATTTTGCCAGAAAAACATCTGGCTTTTTATTAGAAGAAGGTCGGGTTAAAAGCCTTAATGACGGTGGAGTAATTATTGGTCCAGACAATGTCAGTGGCTCTAAGCCTTGGCGAGTAATTCTTTTTAACGAGTTAAACAGTGGTGAAGCAAAACTATTTGCAAAAACAGCTAATCGATTAGTGCCTTTTGCGACAAGGGAGCAAATTGCTGAAGCTCAAGCATTAAATGTATCCATTAGACAGCTAATTAAGCAAGCTGGTCGGGGAATATTGTTTGTCTGTAATCAACAGGAAGACCAGCCATTTTTGAAACTTAGTCTGCTTGACTAATCTTCGGCTATTTCAGGCCTGTCTAGTCTAAGAGGTTCAACGTTGCTAGCTGTAGCTGAAATTTTAACAATATCTTTATCGACTTTTTTAAGCTCTT
>JAJZHX010000074.1 GCA_021804315.1 bacterium | reverse complement strand
ACTCCAGATAGTTTTGAGAAATTATTTAATGATTTACGGCCAGTAATTAAAGGTAAAATGATCGTTATGTTTGGTAGTGCTGGTAGGCGTGATGAGGCCAAGCGGGCAGTTCAGGGTAGGATAGCTGGAAAATATGCTGATGAAATAGTACTTACCGAGGAAGACGATAGGGATGTGGATGGACTTGAGATTATCGAACAAATTGCTAGTGGGGCAAAAAAGATGGGTAAAAGTTTAAATAAAGATTTATTTATTGTTCATGACCGAGAAGAAGCTATTGCTTTTGCTCTCAGTCGAGCTCGTAAGGATGATACGGTTTTGTTACTGGGTAAAGGCCATGAAAAAACGATTGAGCGAGCAGATGGCGAACATTCTTGGAATGAAATTTCAACCACAAAGCAGCTATTGCGGCAATTTAACAAAGACTAAGACTGCAGCAACGAATATAGCCACCACCTTTAGACAATTCGCTGATTTCCGGAGTGATGGTGGTTAAGCCATGGTTTTCAATAGCTTTTTGTAATTCTGGTGCTCGAGCACTCATGATGACTGTATATCCAGTTGAGACTAGGTTGCAGGCAAAACCATTTTTGGCTTCATCGAGAGACACGACTATTTTATGTAAGGGTAAGGCTTGTATTTTTTGACGACTGTCGGGAGTAAAAGCTTCTGGACACCAGGCAATTAGGTCTGGCGTTAAAACCGCTAATGCCAGATCCAAATCATAAAAGTAACTATCTGGCCAACCGGTTATAGCGTTAATAATGGGTTGTCCTTGATCATTTAGTTCGGGAATAGTTTGCAGACCAACTACTTGACAGTTAAATTCTTCCTCTAAAAAAGGATGGATTCGTCTGTCGGTTCGATAATTACTGCCAACAAATAAATAATCGCCACAGCTAAGAGCATCTCCTTGACCGCTGAATTTAAAGGGTGGGCTATCAACTTCATAACCTAAAGATATTAATATTTTTTTAGCATATTCTTCTTCATCTTTACGGAGATTCGGAAGCGACGATTGAAGTATTTTCCCTTGCCAGCAAAGAGCCCAATTTGCAGTATAAATGCCGTCTTGGCAGTTGGCGGGAGGTTCAACACTTATGACCTCTATTCCTGATTGTTCAAATGCCCGCTTGATCGATGCGTGCTCTTCGATTGCTTTGATTGTGTCTGGCTGGTCGGATTTATGAGAATAAGGGTTTAATTCTTCTACTCTAAAGTATTCAGCTCCAGACATTAAAACAGTCTGATTAATAATTGGTTTAGACATTTGTTTTTAATTTTAACAGATAATAATTTTAAAATGCTTAATACAATAACTTTAAAAAGGCTAATCGGAGTATTTAATTAGCTGAAAGAATTTAATTATTATTGGATTTAGTTAATTATTAACTAATTAACTCTTGACAGATATTTTAGCAGTCTATTATAGTGAGTGCTGAAAGTTAGCACTCAAATACTTCTAGTGCTAACAAAAGTAATCAAACAAGGAGGACACGAATAAATGAGCACACCATTACAACCGCTTGGCGATTATGTCGTAGCAACCGCCGAAGAGGCTAGTACGAAAACTGCTAGTGGACTTTATCTGCCGGATAACGCAGCCGAAAAACCTAAGACAGCTAAAATTGTAGCCATAGGTAAAGATGTGAAGCAGGTAAAAGCTGGGGATAGAATAGTCTATAAAAGCTATAGCACCACAGAAGTTAAAGTTAATAATGATGAATATATCTTAGTCAAAGAAGAAGATATATTAGCGACTGTTAAATAGGAGGAAATAAGCAGATGGCCAAAAAAGTATTTTATGATGACGATGCTCGCAAGCGTGTACTTGCCGGGGCTGAAATTTTATATAACGCCGTAAAAACAACCATGGGTCCTCGCGGGAGGAATGTTGTTATTAGTAAATCTTACGGAAATCCGACTGTAACTCATGATGGGGTGACTGTTGCAAAAGGAGTAGACCTGGCAGAGGTTGATGATGAAACTTTAGGTCAAAAAGTTGGAGCCGAACTTATTAAACAAGCTGCTAGTAAGATGAATGATGTAGCAGGTGACGGGACTACAACTGTTACTGTTTTGACCTATCATATTTTAAATGAAGCTAACAAATTAATTGCTGCTGGACATAACCCGATGCTACTCAGGAAGGGACTGGAAACAGCTGCTCAGTCGGTGATAACTAAACTGTCTACAATGTCCGAAGACATTGAAGGCAAGAAAACTAAAGTTGCTGAAGTAGCAACTATTTCTGCTGGAGATAGCGAAATTGGTAGTTTAATAGCTGACGTCATGGAATCAGTTGGCAAAGATGGGGTAGTTACCGTTGAAGAGGGTCAAGGACTAATGCTTGAAAAAGAAGTAGTCGAAGGCTTTACTTTTGATCGCGGTTTTGTCAGTGCTTATATGGCTACGGACATGACACGAATGGAGGCGGTATACGATAAACCAGCAATTGTTATAACAGATAAAAAGATAAGCTCTATCCAAGAATTTCTACCTTTATTAGAAAAACTTGCACAAGGTGGTAAAAAAGATTTAGTGTTGATTGCTGAAGATGTTGAAGGGGAAGCCTTAGGAACATTAATTCTAAATCGTCTCAAAGGAGTATTTAATACGGTTGCTGTCAAAGCACCTGCTTTCGGTGATCGACGTAAAGATATTTTAAACGATATAGCTATTTTAACTGGAGCAGAAGTAATCAGTGATGATCGTGGAATGACTTTTGAGAATGTTGATTTAGATGTAGTTGGAAGTGCACGTAAGGTCATCGTTACTAAAGATGACACCACTATAATTGAGGGGAATGGTAGTTCTAGCGAAGTTAATGCGCGAATTAAGCAGATTAATGCCCAAATTGAACAATCAAGTAGTGAATATGATCGAGAAAACTTAGAAAAACGACAAGCTGCCCTGAGCGGTAAGGTTGCTGTTATAAAAGTAGGTGGAGCTACTGAGACTGAGATTGAGGAGAAAAAATATCGAGTTGATGATGCTGTAGCGGCAGTAAAGGCAGCCTTAGGAGATGGAGTAGTACCAGGAGGTGGAATAACCTTGATAAACCTGGTTTCTGCCGTAAATATTGACCCTAAAGATGATGATGCGGTTAATGCCGGTAAGCAAATATTGATGCGTAGCCTTGAACAACCTTTCAGGATATTATTAGCCAATTCTGGGCTTAATCCTGATGAGTGGTTGCCTCAAGTAAAATCAGCTAAAATAGGTTTTGGCGTTGATGTTAATAAACCAGAAAAATTGGTAGATTTAAAAGCTGCCGGAATTATTGACCCAGCTCGAGTTACTAGGGAAGTACTACAAAATGCAGTTAGTATTGCCGGTACGGCAATGACTATGGGTGCATTAGTGGTTGATGTGCCTGAACCAAAAACTCCAGCACCGGCTGCACCCGATATGGGTGGAATGGGAATGATGTAGGCAGATATTAATTTAATCTAAGCCTAAATCATTAAATAAATAAAAGAAGAGCCTTAAGAGTTAATCTCTCCAGGCTCTTTTTCTCAATTTATCCGCAAACCATGATTCATGAAAG
>JAJZHX010000073.1 GCA_021804315.1 bacterium | reverse complement strand
AAAGATAGCATCTGCTTCCGGCCACTTCACTAGCCAAAAGTTTCCCCATCTTAGTTTGATTAGTTTTTTATAGCGTCTGGTTCTTAGCCAACTAATTACTAGAAGTATTGGATTAATCTCATAGGCTATGCAATTAATACCTCTTTTAGCAGCCGCTATCAATACTCTGCCATCGCCACAGCCTAATTCTAATAGTGTATCTTCTGGCTTTAAATCTATTAGATCAAGTGCCGTATCAATTTGCAACGAAAGAGTTGGTAAATATGGTGCTCCAAAAAATATAACAAACGAAAAACTAATTAAAATAATAACGATCGGCACAATTACAGCAATCATCTAAACTAAATTTTTTCCTGTTTAAGTTCTTTGATGTTAATTTCAGCTTTTTTAAGAATTTTTTCAAGTTCTTTAATAAGCTCTTGGCTTCTTTTATAAAGTTTAACAGTTTCTCCAAGATCAACATCGCCTGATTGAAGATTAAAAACAATTTCATCTAGTTCTTGTTGTAGTGCCTGATAATTTAACTTGTCTTTAACCATAAATACCTTTTTTCGCTTTTACATAGTAATTTTTTAGACTTTTTACTTGAGCCACAAATTCGCCATCATATAATTGAACTTGTATAGGTTGATCAGGCTGTAAATCATCAACTTGTTTAACTATCTTGTGATTGCCTTTTCTAACTATAGCATAACCTCTTTTTAAGACCGATTCTGGGTTAAAAGCCTCAATAATAGCCGATTTATTGATTAAGTTATTCTTAAAAATGTCTAGGTTCCTTAAAGAAGCCTTCTGGACACTCTCCTGATATAGTTCTAAGCTCTCTTTTAGCCGTTGAAGTTTATAGTCTAGACTACTTTTAAGATTCTGCTTGATTATGACTAATTTTTGCAGTTGTTCAACTTTATCTGGAACCAGTAGCTCGGCTGCATTACTAGGTGTACTGGCTCTTTTATCTGCTGTTAATTCTGCTAACGACAAATCTGTTTCGTGACCAATTGCAATTAACGTTGGAATCCTGCTAAAAGCAATACTCCTAACAACTTCTTCATTATTAAAGGCTTGTAAATCATCGGCACTACCTCCTCCACGAATTAAAACCAAAACCTCCGGAGGGTCAAAACTACTATTAAACTGCTTAAGAGCAGCAATAATTTGTTCCGGAGCAAGATCTCCCTGTACTTGAACGTCAATTAGCTCAATCGTCAGGCTAGTCCATCGGGCAGAAATTATTTTAATGAAATCGGCATAAGCAGCAGATTGTTTAGCAGTTATTAAGCCGATTTTGCTAGGCGGATAAGCTAGTTTGCGCTTTCGCTCTTCGTCAAATAATCCTTCTTTAACAAGCTTGTCTTTAAGCAGTTCAGCTGCCTTCTTTAGGCTACCCTCACCAACAGGCTTAATAGTCTCGATATTAATGCTAAAACCATAGAGATGATGTAAACGAGGCTCGCCTACTACCTTAAGCATCATACCGTCTTCGAGAGGTCCTGGTAAATTATAGACTGTACCAAAAAATTTAAGACTTGAATTAGTGTCTTTTAAATCAAAATAAAGCCACTTATTACGACTGATCCTGTAGTTAGCTAACTCGCCAGTTATAATAACTTTAGGATAAGTTGCTAATAAAGTTTGATTAAAACTAGCGATAAATTGGCTGACACTAAATTCTAAAGTTTGCTGATTCATGTCTTTTATTCTAACACTGTTGTTGCTTGATATAATTTTAGATACTTAATAGCAATCATAAACAGTAAATTTATTAAAAGATTTTAAACAGTTTGTTAAAATATAAACATTCATTTATGCAAAGTCTTTTAATTTTTGGACGTCAACCTGAATTATCAATTGCTGAAGTTGAAAGCTTATATGGCCCTGGAATAATAAGAGTCATAAATTCTAATTCGGCTATTTTAGACATTGATCCCTGCTTGCTGGCTTTTGATCGTTTAGGTGGTAGCATCAAATTTGCTAAAGTTTTAACAACCCTTAACACCGATAAATGGCCGACAGTAAAAGATTTTTTAATTAATACTGCCCCTGAGCAAACAACTAAAATGGCAAAAGGTAAAATGACACTAGGTATAAGTCTAATTGGTTTTAATCTAAAAGTTTCCGATATTAATAAAAGTGGTTATGAAATAAAAAAGGCTATAACTAAAACTGGACGAAATGTTAGATACGTTCCTCATGTTGATTCACTCCTACTCTCTTCAGCTCAAGTTATCCATAATAAGTTAACCGGCCCTAGAGGTTGGGAGTTAATTATTATTAAAGATGGTAAAAATTCTATTATTGGGCAAACCATCAAAGTCCAAGATATTAAAGCATACTCTAAAAGAGATTATGACCGCCCTAGAAGAGACACTAAAGTAGGTATGCTACCACCAAAACTAGCTCAAATTATGATTAATCTAGCCAGTGGCAAACTAAGCGAGTCGACTAGGCAATCGATCTGCGAAATACCAATAGGTAAAGCTATACCAAGGCCTAAAATTAACCAGACTTTACTAGATCCTTTCTGCGGTACAGGAGTAATTTTACAGGAAGCCCTACTGATGGGATATGATGTCTATGGCACTGACATAAACTCCCGCATGGTTGACTATAGCAAAACTAATATAATCGACTGGCTAGTAACAACTAATCCTGGTTTAAAGGCCAAAATAACTATTAAACAGGGTGATGCTACAAACTTTAATTGGTCCGATCAGACAATTGATTTAATTGCCAGTGAAACTTACTTAGGACCAGCCTTTAATCAACCGATTAAAGCCAAAGAAGCTAATGACTTCATAAAAGACTGCAATGATATAATCACTAAATTTCTATCCAAACTTGCTCCACAAATTAAATCAGGTTTTAGAATTTGTCTAGCAGTACCTGCTTGGCGTACGGATTCCCAAACAATCATCAAGCTACCTTTTATTGACCAGCTCGATTATTTAGGCTATAATGAAGTCAAGTTTAAGCACGCTCAAAAAACTGATTTGATCTATCTTAGACCGAATCAGACAGTTGCAAGACAATTATTAGTATTAACCAGAAAGTAACTTTTATTTATGAGTCATGTTAAAGCAGGCGGTACCGCCAAAAATGTTCATGATAGCCCTGGTCAAAGATTAGGCGTTAAGCTATTTGGTGGTCAGCAAGTCAAAACTGGCCAAGTAATTGTCAGGCAAGTTGGCATGACAAAACGTCCAGGCACTGGAACATTTATGAGCCGTAACTACACCATTCATGCAGCTAAAGACGGCCAGGTAGTTTTTTTAAAAAGAAGAGTACGTTTATTTAGTGGAAAAAGTGTCTCTCGAACCGAAATTCAAGTCCAATAATTATAAGCTAAAAATTGTTAATTGGTCAGTCCCAAATGGAAGCGAACTCTTTCGATAACATCAGAAATGACGACTTGAGACTTTACAAGATAATCATCAGCATGTAGCGCTTTAGCCTTTTCCTTGTCGCTTTGTTGACTTAGTGCTGTTAACATAATTATCTTTAGATTAGCTGTTGAGGGAGTATTCCTTAGTATATCCAGCACATCAAAGCCATCAACTTTAGGCATCATTACATCG
>JAJZHX010000072.1 GCA_021804315.1 bacterium | reverse complement strand
GCGGTCTTGTCATGAACGTTCTCTCGTAACTTTTCTGCGACAGTACTCTTGCCTTAGCCTGAATTACCTCTTAATACCACTAGCTTGGCCTGGTATTTTAACATGTGTTAAGTTTTCAAATAACCTAGCAGAATAAAAATCGTTTTTAATCTGTTAACAAAACAGGTCTTAAAAACTGCAAAAATATCAGAACCTACTGAAAAGTCTATTGGACACTAAATTCCTGCATGGTACAGCGTAGTAAGAGAAGTCAGAAACTTTATAATAGCTGATTGCAGTAGAATTCTATCTGTTTCGAGAGTCTGTAAATAACTTAATATCTAAACCTGATTGGCGCACTATTGAGCGGAATGTTCCCAACGGGATTTCTTCTCTTGGTGTGGGGACTATAGCAGTGTTTGAACCTTTGTGATACTTAGAGTGACTACCTTTTTGAGACACAAAGACGAAACCATTACGTTCAAGCACCTTGATGATTTCTTTAGATGATAAAAGTTTAGGCATTTTGTAAGCGTAGCGTATGGACGGTAGGGCGTTCTACGGTAATACTTGTGATATTGGTCGGAGCATCTTCCAGATATAGCTCCAATGCTTCTCGTAAGTTAGCTAGGGCTTCTTGTTCTGTTTGCCCAAAGCTAGAAACATCTACATTAAGACACTGAGCAACGTAGTATTTGCCTTCCTGATATACAACCGATTGATAAACTACCTGTTTCATAGTACTTATATTATAACACCGTAGTCCGAGAAGTCAGAAACACTATCGTAAGTAATCCAATTAATCCCTAGTAGTTTCTATTGCTTGTCGACAATAGAATTTTACAGAATCAGATAAACTATATTCTGGCTTGTCTAAATCATTTAAACCTAGCCACCTAATATCTTCATGTTCGTCCGACAAAGTATGTTTGTTGCTTTTAGCCTTAGCAAAATACACAAGAGCTATATGTTTATGTGGAGGATTGGCTTCATGAACATCTATATACCTAGGTGGGTAGATGAATTTCGTATCACGCTGTTCGATACTAGGCTTTTCGGATAATATCTCAACATCTAATCCAGTTTCTTCTTTTATTTCTCGAAACAATGCTTCTTCGGGGTCTTCATCAAGCTCTATGTGGCCACCCATTGGTATCCACTTGTCATAACGTGGATGATGCACTAGGAGCACCCTATCGTTATAAGTAATAAAAACTGTAATAACGAAGTCATACTTTTCATGTATATGTGGCATAAGATTATTTTATCAAAGAATAAGTTTATGCAGGATTAGAAACGAATTTAATCTGTTAGCAAAAGTAAGCCTCAAAAGTTACTAAAATATGAGAATCCAACTTAAAACTGTATTAGATACTAAATTACTGCGTGGTACGCCCGGAGGGACTCGAACCCCCGACTTTCTGTTCCGAAGACAGACGCTCTAATCCACTGAGCTACGGGCGCTTAGCGTATATTATTGTAACAGAGAAGGTAAATAAATGAATTAATTGATCCTTTTTAACTTGTCTTAACAAGTGTCAAGCTATCCGACAGATCAGTTATTTAAATTATTAATTTTTCTTAATAATTTTTTTTGCCGGTTTATTGTTTGCTTTAGCCTGAAGATTGCTAAACATTGTTTCTATAGTCATACAGTTCCTTTAAAATGTTGATTAAAAACAAATAGCCCTTTAAAAAAAGGCTACCTCTCGAACTAAATAATAAGCTTTATATATTGTGGCAGTCTGTAAAATATCTTACCTGTTATTCAGCTATTTTTCAGGTTTATTCCGAGGTGGTATCAGTTTTCTTTTAGAGCTGTTCTTACTATACAAAATAGCTGTTTCTAAAATCTTCTTTAGCTCTTGGGCTTGTTCCAGACTCATGCCAACCTTGGCAACAGACAGCTTACCTTTTGGCGTGGCTTGGGAAAAGTCCATAGTTAACCCTGAATGATTCCAGGTTATATCAACACTGTCAGTAAACAGGGCTTTTGGTTCAGCAGGTATGATCATAATGACTGGTTTTGCAGAAGACATAAAATCTTGATCATCAATTATAGGGTCAAAATCTAAATGATCTTCAATGCTACTTTCATACTTGGCTAGTTTCCATAAATAACTAGCTTCTTGATCTGGCATATTATAGTAACTAATAAAAAGCATCATGATGTCTTCATTGGGTCTAATCAATCCTTCTTCAATTTTCTTCAACTCTGTCTCGTTAATTTCTAGGGCACCTGAAACTTCCTCAACACTACGTTTTCTTTGCTCACGCATTTTTCTTAATTGATTACCTAAACCAACATATGGATGGCTATTTTCACTCATTCTACTATTTTATGATGGTTAAATAATATGCGCAAGAACTTAGGACGGCTATCTTAAGATTAATTTAAGGTTATAATGTTTAGGATAATGGTTTTTAAAGAAAATATCAGTCTTGTTAATTACTCAACTATGAGGTTAGGCGGTAATGCTAGGTATCTAACACATATAAAAAACCAGCAAGAATTAATTTCAGCAGTAAATTTTGCTAAAGATAAGCGTATTCCCTGTCTGATGATTGGATCAGGCAGTAATATTGTCTGGCGAGATGAAGGCTATCAAGGACTAATAATTGTTAATAATATTAAAGGCTTAGACTTTAATTGGCAAAACCAGCATCAGTGCTTAGTAACAATTGCTAGTGGAGAGGTCTGGGATAATGTTGTAGCCGAAACTGTCAAAAAAGATCTTTCTGGTATTGAGGCACTAAGTCTAATACCCGGTACCGCCGGAGCAACACCGGTACAAAATGTAGGCGCTTATGGCCAAGAAATTTCCGATAGCATAATTGAGCTCAAAGCTTATGATTTAAAAAATCACAAAATGGTTGTTATCAATAAAGCTGATTGTCTGTTTGGCTACAGAACCAGTCGTTTTAAAACAATAGACAAAGGCCGGTTTTTTATAACTAGCTTAACAATTGAACTTAGTAAGACTAATCTAAAACCACCCTTTTATAAAAGTTTAAATATTTATCTAGAGAAAAATAATATAACTAGCTATACTCCTAGGACGATTCGGGATGCAGTTATTGATATTAGAAGGCATAAATTACCAGACCCTAAATTTGTTAAAAATAATGGTTCCTTTTTTGCTAATCCGATTATCTCAAAAGCAGAGTTTTTAAAACTTAGTTTGAACTATGACAATATTCCTAATTGGCCGGTTAACAATAAGCAAATTAAAATATCAGCCGCCTGGTTAATAGAACAAGCCGGATTCAGTAATTACTACGACCAACAAACAGGCATGTCTACTTGGGCCAACCAACCTTTAGTGCTGGTTAATAAGCAGGCAAGCCATACAAGAGATCTTATAAAATTTAGGGATAAAATTATCAATAAAATTAAGCAGGATTTTGACATAACTCTTATTCAGGAACCGGAGTTACTCCCTTGATTGATAAGTAAAAAAATTAAATTTGACACATATATAAGTTTTTGGCTAAATAATAGCAGTTAGTAGGCTTTAATATGCGTATCAATGAAGACTTAGAGGTAGCAGTAGATAACTTAGAAGCAGTAGATCGAAGTTGTTTAATATCATTTCATGACTGGCTGGT
>JAJZHX010000071.1 GCA_021804315.1 bacterium | reverse complement strand
TGATCAAGTAACACGTGCTGATTATTGTTTGACCAGGCAACGACCGATAAACTCTGATTACCGGTAACCGAAGGGCTTAGGATATTACTTGGTAAAGTTAGGTTAGATACCGTTGGTTTAGCAGGATTGTTCAAGTTATATAAATCAAAACTCGTTAAACTACCAGGGTCATCAATTAAAATATACTGTCTGGAAGGACTCTGGCTCATAAAAACTGGCGCACCGTTATAGGTAGCAATCGATTGAGTAATTAAATGTTGAGGTATTAATAATGGATAGTCAAAATGCTCAACACTCCCCCCAATAACTGTAATCCGCCGATACCAGTTACGATAGCCACTGTCACTTAACTCAATATTATAAATGCCTGAGGGTAAAAAAAGCCTAGTATTAGTTGTGTTGGCAGATAACTTACCGTTAACATAGATATTGGCAGGATTTGGTTGAGACGAGAAGAACACTAAACCATCTTGAACTACTGAACCATTTTTACCAAAATTAAATCCATAAGCCTTATATAGTAAAATAACCGAGGCAAATGTAATGGCAATAGCCACTAAAACATAGCCTATTATAAGAGTTACCTGTTCTTTAAGTTCCTTTTTCGGGTCTAAATAATCCATAAGATTCTACTTAAATAAGTATGCAGTTACTTGAATCATTCTACAAGAAGCACTATAATATTTATAGTTTTTTCTAACAAACAAAAATGTCAAAAACTAATCATATTAAACATCATCAAGCCCAAAAGTCGATTACGCTTAAACGCCAGGCTGTTAAAAAACTCGAGCTTCAGCCAATTTTAGTAACCAACAATCGAATGAAAGCTCAGGCTATATTAACTAGGCCATCAAAATCCTTAGAATCAAATTTAAGTTTTAGTTTAAATTTATCTCGTTTAGAAAAAGCTAGGCAAGTCAAGCAAAGTAACTTTATTGAGCATTTTGCTAAACCAGACAATAGAACTTTTAAGCATAACTCTACCCCCACTACTAGACCGATTATTCATCCTCCCAAACAAGAGGAAGATTTAAGCCTTGGTCAAATTTTAGAAAAAGTAATTGACAAGTTAGAGACATTTGAAGCTGATAAAATAGCCAAAAAACCACCTAGTCGATTTATAACCTTAACAAAGTCAATGGTAGCTAATCGATTTAATGGCATTACAGTTGATTAGTTTTCCTATCGTTAATCTCTTATAATAGTTCTATACGTATGATACGAACACGTTTTGCTCCATCACCAACCGGATATATGCATGTCGGCGGTATGCGAACAGCTTTATTTGCCTGGCTATTAGCTAGACAAGCCGGTGGCCAATTCATTTTAAGAATAGAAGATACCGATAAAGCCAGAGAGGTTAGGGGCGCTAAAGAACACTTAATTAAATCCTTAAAAGCCCTCGGCTTAAATTACGACGAAGGACCAGATAACAACGGCCCTTATGGGCCTTACGTGCAAAGTCAACGGTTAAATATTTATAAAACTTGGGCACAAAAATTAATCGAACAAGGCAGAGCCTACGCCGACCCTTACAGCGAAAAAGATGTCCAGCTATTTCGCGAGCAAGCCAAATCTCAAAAAAAGCCTTTTCTTTACCGTGATAACCGCCCAGCAAAAACTTCAACCTGGGACGGCAGTCAACCTTTAAGATTTAAGTCTGATCCAAAAAACTATAACTTTAGTGATGCTGTTATGGGTGAAATATCGACTGGCCCTGAGGTAATTGATGATTTCGTACTTATTAAATCCGATGGTTTTCCAACCTATAATTTTGCTCATATAATTGATGATTTTGAGATGAAGATTACTCACATATTACGTGGTCAAGAATTCTTAGCCAGTATTCCTAATTATCTGAATCTATATGAAGCCTTAGCTATAAATCCACCGATTATCGCAACACTACCTCCCGTCTTAGGACCAGATGGCAAGAAAAAACTATCTAAAAGAGATGGTGCTAAAGATGTTCTCGACTATATAAAATTGGGGTATCTTGAAGAAGCCTTAATCAGTTTTATGGCAACACTAGGCTGGAACGATGGTTCAACCAAAGAAATATTCTCAAGAAATGAATTAATCGACAGTTTTAGCTTAGACAGAATTGGTAGAAGCGGTGCCAAATTTGACGATAAAAGACTTAACTGGCTGAATGGACATGTTATTAGATCAATGACTTTAGAAGAGTTATTTGTAAAATCCAAAGATTTTTGGCCGGAGGAAGCTAAGAGTTACTCACCAGACTACCTCAAACAAGTTCTAGGCTTATTACAAGAAAGATTGAAATATTTGGCTGAAATTAAAAACGTGTCTAGGCTATTTTTGGTCGATTTACCTATTAACCCTCAACTAATTAGCGAGCACAAACAATTGTCCAAGTTATCTAGCCAAGAATTAATTGCTATTCTAAAACAAGCTAAACAAAGCCTCAAAGACAGTGATTTTACGGTAGATGATTTAAATAATCATTTAAATAAATTACTCGATGAAATCAACCAAAAACCAATTATCTTATTTAGCCTCATTCGCATTGCCACGACTCAAGCACCTTTTAGTCCTGGTCTCAGTGATAGCTTAAGTGTTATTGGTAAAGAAAAAAGTTTAGAAAGAATTGATGCTCAAATTAACTATCTGCAAAAGAATAATTAAAAGCTAGCCTTTATATCTTTAAAATTTTTTATATTATCCCTAAGTAAGCTATAATTAATGCAATGGATCAAACAGGAAATAAAAAGCCAGTTCATTATAAAACTAATATTGACAGTGAAATTGATTTTACAATTGATGAAGCTAATATAAAAAAGGATACCGATAGCATGAAACGATCTCGAAAAACCACCAAACTACATTTACTTAAAACTAAAAAAGGCAAAATGATTCTTCTTGTAGTGGTTATTGTAGTTATCGGATTAGTTATTTACTTTGCTCAGTCTGGTAACACCAAAAAAACTGCCAACATAGCCGACTTAAGAACCAAAACTGTTCCAAAATCTGATCTAGTGCCTTCGACCTTAACTGGCGTACCCGTTTCGCCTAGTCTAAATAAAATACCTGTAACAGGCGTGATGGTTGAAAATGATATTGCTGCCAGACCACAAGCTGGATTGTCTTCAGCTGGAGTAGTTTTTGAAGCTTTAACAGAAGGTGGCATAAGCCGTTTTCTAGCCCTTTATCAAAATACTGCACCTAATAATGTTGGACCAATTAGAAGCGCTCGTCCTTATTTTGTCGAGTGGGATTTAGGTTTTAATGCGCCTTATGCTCACGTTGGCGGTAGTCCTCTAGCCTTAAGTGATATCACGGCTTGGGGAGTTAAAGATCTTAATCAGTTCTATAACGGCAATTACTATCACCGGATAAGTTCTAGACTAGCTCCGCATAATGTTTATACTTCTATTGCCGATCTTAATCAATTGGAACAGAGCAAAGGCTATACCTCATATAATTTTCAAGGTTTTCCGCGTCAAAAAGCTGATCCAGCCAAGAAACCAACTGTTACAAATATTAATATGGCTTTATCTTATGGAGCTTACAATGTTAGCTATTCTTATGATTCGCAAACTAACAGCTACAACAGAAGTCAAGGTGGCGTACCGATGATTGACGCTAACAATAATCAACAAATTAGCCCTAACGTCGTTATAGCAATATTTTTTCCAGAAA
>JAJZHX010000070.1 GCA_021804315.1 bacterium | reverse complement strand
TATATCTTTTCTCTTTGCGCTGCCGAAAGGTTATCTGTAACTTCATGATCGCGACTATCATCCCAATTTAAGGTTGCTAGTTTCATGTCTTCAATAATTTTTTTGATTTCATCATTAATTACACCAACTTTCTTAGACATTTGTCTAAGATGAGGATTTGGTAAGCTAATAATATCGTCTTTAGTCATGGCTTATAGGGGTAAAGTATAGCATGACAAAATAATTGTTAAAAATGGACTACAAAAGACTAATTGGGTCAATATCGTACGACCAATTTGGTGGAAGATTAGCAATAGTATTAAGCAGTAATTTACGATTTTTAGATTTAATAATTAACTGCCATTCATACTTACCTTGTTGTTTTTCATAAAAAGCCGGAGATGGACCAACGACTAGTAGCTTTTTATTGTTTTGTATAATTGCTTGCTTTAAATCTAAAGATGCTAATTCGGCTTTTTTAGAACTAGTTCTTTTTATGCTTAGCTTAACGATATAACAAAAGGGAGGGAATAAAAATTGTTGTCTAGCTTGAAGCTGATTTTTATAAAAGCCATGGTAATCGTCATTAATAGCAAACTTAAAAATAGGGTTGGTTGGATTGTAACTTTGTATGATGGCTTGGCCTTTAATGTGGCCTCTACCAACTCTGCCTAAGACCTGATTAATGATCTGAAAAGTACGTTCATCAGATGTATAATCGGGAATATATAAACTGGTATCGGCGTTCAGTACGCCGACTAGGCTAAGCTTAGGTAGATCCAAGCCTTTAGCAATCATTTGCGTGCCTATTAATATATTGAACTGATTATCTTTAATAAGCTCAAAGTTTTGCTCAAAACTTTCACTTTTTTTATTATCTGTATCAAATCTAGCTATTTTTGCTTCAGGAAATAACTTGGCAACATTATTGACAATTGCTTTTGTACCAGCAGTCTTAAAAATAAGGTTGGCTGAATGGCAAATAGGGCAGGAGACTGGGGTTTTATCTTTATAGTTACAAATGTGACATTTCATTTCATAGGTATCACCGTGGTAGGTAAGAGGGGTATTACAATTTGGGCAAACTGCTTGCCAGCCACAAGCCTCACACATGACCATTCTTGCTGTGCCTCGTCTATTTAAAAACAGTAAGATCTGTTCTTGGCGGTTTAGAGTTGCACTAATCGCTTCAATTAGAGGTTGGCTTAAATAAGCAGATTGACCAAACAAACTGTGATTTTTTGAGTCAACCAGGCTTATTTTTAACTGATTATTATTGGTTGACTTAGCTAAATTAGCTAATCTTAAGATATGTTTATGTTTTTGTTCAGCTAAAAAATATTCACTGATTGGCGGGGTAGCGGAACCTAGTATTAGGCTGGCGTGATTTAACTTGGCTAAGTAAGATGCCACTCTAACGCTCTGATAAAATGGCGCACTATTTTGTTTATAGCTTGTTTCATGAAATTCATCTAATATAATCAAGCCAAGGTTATTAATAGGCGCAAATAAGGCTGAACGTGGTCCAATGATAATTTTGGGTTGTCTAGACAATAAACAAGTTAGCCAAGACAAACGTCTTTGTTTAGGTGCCTGTTTTGAGTGCATAGTTATGACACTATCCTTAAAAACTGCCTTAAAATTGTTAGCTAACTGAGATGTTAAGCTGATCTCTGGGGTAAGAACTATAACCGAGCGGTTACTTTTAAGAGTGTTTAAGGCCAGTTCAATGTATAGTCTTGTTTTACCGCTACCGGTTCGGCCGTGCAGTAAATACGTGTCAGTTTTCTCAGATATTATTTTAAACGCCTGAGCCTGTTCATCGTTTAACTTTGTTTGCGGAATTATCGGGGCATAGGCTTTACTTAGGTCAATTAAGTCTTTCTCAGATTCCTGGATATTGCTAGGTAGTAATTGTTGAGTAATTATCCCTAAAGGGGCAGGATAATAGTCTATCAGCCAGCTAAGTAGTTTTATGCTAGCTATCGGTAATAACGGTAGATCAAGGACTTTAATGATTGGCTTTATTTTAAAACGCGGTTTAATTGTTAGCCCACTAACGAACCCTAAAACCTCCAGTTTTTGTAGCTCAACTACTACGATTGTACCAGGCTTAAGTCTTGTTTCAGAAGAATAGGTTAGTGGATCACGCGAGTGATAACGATTTGATCTGACCCAGACATTATAGTAGAACATAGCTAGTATAACTTTATAATTGTTAAAAACATTTGCCAAATAAAAGCTAGCTAGCTATACTATAATTAACGTTGTTCGTATAACAATAAAGGGAAAAGAGAGTAGTTATGTTAGATGTATTTATAACTTCCAGAGTAAGACGCAAAATAATTGTTATCTATGCCAAATATCCAGATTTTAAAACTCATGTAAGAGGTTTAGCTAAATTAATTAAAGAAGATGCAGGTAATATTCAAAGAGAATTAAAAAGACTGGAGAAAGTTGGTTTTTTAACTAGTGAAAAACAAGGCAATACTAAAGTCTACTCAACTAATAAACAATTTCCAATCTTTAGAGAGCTTCAAAGCATTGTGTTGAAATCACAACGTACGACAACCCAGCATAAACGCATCACCAATTAGTTTAATGTTCTAAACTGTAAAATAAGGTGCCCTTATTGTTTGACTTGATCTATTAATCCTAAAAATACATACACTTTTTAAAGTTGCTGATACTTAGAGTTTTTGTCAAGTTAAAACCTTTTAGTTTTTATCGCCTCAAGATATAAAGTTCAGATAGTTTTCGTTATTTATCAGTTTAACTTCTGTGTTGTAAGCATTCTTAAAGCTATAAGCACCTTTTTTTAACCGGCTACCTTGATACTTAAATTCATAAGCAGTTAGCGGTTTATTATAAACTTTCTCGACATAATCTACTTCTGCGCCGTCGTAACTTCGCCAAAAGTTATAATGTACAAGGTCTTCATTTTTGTTGGCGTAGGCTTTGATTCGTTCAATAGTACAGAAGTTCTCCCACATAGCCCCAAGATCGCTACGAATATTAGGCGGGTTGAAATCGCCTATCAGTGCGTTGCGTATACCTAAATCAACAAAGAAAACTTTGTATTTGCCACTAATCTCTCGACGAAGATTTTTGGAGTATGGAGTGAGGCGTATTAAGACAAAAGCTTTCTCAAGAATATCAATATAGCTAGCAATGGTTTTTCTATCTATACCAAGTCGTTTAGCTAATTCATTCTCGTTGACTTCAGAACCTATCTGGTATGCCAAAGCTCTGGCCAGGTCTTGGATTGCTTGAGAGTTCCTTACTCCTTTGTAGGCAAGCACATCTTTAAATAGATAGTTCTTAGTAATCCCAACAAGTAAGCGTTGTTTACGTTCTGGATTACCACTTAGATAAACTTCAGGATAAAGACCGTATGTCATTACCATTGGCAAGAGTGCATTTGCACTTTGCGAACGTAAGTACTCGTTATCTGAAACTCCCGATTTTGGCGTCAAAATCTCTGTAAAAGATAACGGAAACAGCTTAAACTCAAATAATCTTCCAGTCATTGTCTCATTCAATTTATTTTGAAGATCAAGACTTGAGCTACCTGTAACTAAAATCATTAGCTCAGAAAAATTATCGTGAATAATCTTAAGCGTAAGTCCAGGATTGTCTAATCTCTGAACCTCGTCAATAATCAGCAAATTAATATTTTGTAAAAGCTG
>JAJZHX010000069.1 GCA_021804315.1 bacterium | reverse complement strand
AATTGTCTAGCTTCTTTAACTGTATATTTGTATTGCATGAACGTATTTTACAATAACTCAAAACGGTTTATATATAAAAAGACGCCGATTAAAGCGTCTTTTGTATTAATCTAAAGAGGAATGCTCCTTTGGCTACCCAGCAGGGTCGCCCGGCCTTTCCTAATAACTATACTAGCAAATAAGGCCTTAAAGTTCAATAATCTTTAGTTTGTTAGTAATAAATATTAACCTACCAACTCTTTTACGTGATTTCTTCTCCTTTTGTATTTGTTTTTTTATATGATCGTCGTCTAACTTAGTTCTTCGACCATCTATTATTAGGTTTCTAGACTGCTCCAATCCCTTAAATTGGTACTGCACGGTGAATTTTCTTGATGACCCAGTTGGACTCTTTATTTCCCACATAATACCGTTCATAACTATATCCGGAGTCTTTATCTTATATGCCAAGCTGGGCTGTAAAAACTCAACAACAGCTTTATAATGTCTGGCCAATATCCAAGCAATATCAACCTCATGTGCCTCTGGATAAGGTCTGATGTTATCTGGAATAATAACTTTAACTATTTTTGCCATGAGGTCAAATTATACGCTTAAGTTTTAAAGTAAGTCTACTTGCTTATTCTCTATATTTATATATAGAGAAAGAGAAGAAAAAAGATTATAAAATAACAGATATAAATCAGAGAAAAAATACAGGATTATATCTTCCGGGTTGTTTGATTAGCTATTTAGCAGTCAAAGTCTTGTAATTTAACGTCTTGTTACAGTTACTAAACCATTGATTAAATCGTTCGCTATCTTTCATCATTCTAGTGTTGTATCTGTAAGTATGCTCATCAACATACTTGTTTAGGTGGCTTTGTGATACATGAGTATAAGTTCCTCTAATAGATCGTTTCATTAAGTTCCAGAAGCCATCAATAGTAGTGGTTGACACTAATGCCTCTAGCATACTCACCTTGATGGTGATTCACCGACTCATGAATAAAGTCTAGTTTAGCTCTATAGTAAATTCCACTTTAATCAGTATGTAGTACTGAGCCTGGTTTTAATTGTTGTCTTAGGAAAGGCATAGTATTGGTTGCATCGGCGAGTTTAGTCGTAAAAGCTCTAATTTGTCCTAATCCTTTTTCTTTTCAACTACTCCAACTACAGCTGACTTATTACTAAATCTACCTTTGTCATCAGTTGTTTTACCACCAATGTATGTTTCATCGGCTTCTACTGGATCATCTAGTTTATTGAATCCACCATATGCCATAGCTACTCTGATTCTATGATCCATAAACCAAGCTGTTTTCTGGGTTACACCTAGTGTTCTAGCTATTTCATAGCTACTTACACCATGCTTAGAGTTAACGATCATCCAAACTGCCGGTAGCCATTTATCTAGGCCTAATGCACTATCTTCAAAGATGGTTCCTACTTTAACTGAAAATTGTCGCTTAGCATGTAGTGATTTACATTGGAATCTTTTTTGAGATTTTAGATAACTGACATCAAAACGACCACAAGTAGGACAGACAGCTCCGCTAGGCCAACGTACACTAGCTAGATACTCTATACAAGTCTCTTCGTTAGAGAAGAACTTAACTGCTTCAAGTAGTGTAGTCGGATATTCCATACTTATTACTATAGACTTCTGTTGTTGATTAGGCAAGTATATTAGAGCTAAAAAAGTAGCTAATTATTCGCTATTAAATATTCAAGCTTACCTAGAGCTTCAGTTGTCTCAAAAATAGAGGCAGTAACTGTTGCGCAACAAGTAACTCCTATGGCCAAAATAGTGGGTGTCAGCTGACGGGTCAATTCAATACTTCTGCCACTAGAAGAAAGACTAAGTGAATCATTAAGTTCAACTAGGCCTCTGGCAAAATCGTTAATCATCAAAGTTTTTTGTCGATTGAAGTTAGCTATACCTAATGGCTCGCTAGATAAAATGACTGCTGGTCTGCGTAAATCTTCAAGATCAGGCACTTTAATTTGCTGATTAGCGTCTAGCTGACGACCTAAAATAAGCTCTCCAATAAGTTGCTTAAATCTTTCAACCTCTTCTCTTTGGTCGTAAACTACTATTCTGTTTTCTGGAAAAAGTATTTTTCTAAGCTTTTTTTGTGATTGTAGAAAATGATCATTTGAACCTGCAAAATCCAATAACTTAGGTTTTAATCTAGTGTCGTTAAGCATTTTTCCTCTTATATTTAGTGTTGGCTTCATAATAACTGGCTAACCAACGATTTTTAAAATCATAAAAAGTTTGGTCATTAATACTGTTTCTAATATCGTCAACTAACTTAATAATGAAATACTCATTATGTATCGACATTAAAGTATTAGCAAGTAGTTCATGGGCATGAAGCAGATGATGTAAATAGGCAGCCGTGTAATTAGTGCAGGTATAGCACAGACAGTTATCGACTATGGAAGTAAATCGGTATTTGTAATGACTGCTACTTATATTCTTACGGCCATTATAGGTGTAAGCTGAACCATTGCGACCTACTCTAGTTGGTGAAACACAGTCAAAGGTATCTACGCCATTCTCGATTGCTCTAAAGATATCGTCAGGCTCACTAATGCCAAGTAGATGTTTAGGCTTAGTTTCGGGAAGCTCTTGATTGACCCAAGCTATAATTTCTGCTAATTTGGATTTCTCGATGGCGCCACCAATACCATAGCCATCAAAAGGTTGTTGAGCCATAAAGCGAGCAGCTTTTTTTCTTAAGTCCTGATATTGAGCTCCCTGTATCACGCCAAATAGTGCCTGATAGTCTCTATCTAGGTTGTTAAGTCTTAATTTCTCTATTTCGCTTAAACATCTAAGTGCCCATTTATGGGTGCGCTCAAGTGATTCTACTTGATAATAATAAGAGTCATTTAGGCTAGTTAACTCATCAAACGCAAACATAATATCGGCTCCTATAGCGTGCTGAATTTGCATGGATAGTTCAGCCGTAAAACGATGCTTACTGCCATCAAGATGAGACTTAAAGGTTACACCTTCATCATCAACAAAAGCCTTTCGCTGACTTTTAGGTTGGTTGACATTTAAGCTATGCTTATCACCAACCATATCAATCACTTTTTTAAAACCACTGCCTAAAGAAAGTACTTGAAAGCCACCGGAGTCACTAAACGTTGGTCCTTGCCAATTCATAAACTTTGCTAGTCCACCAGCTTGCTCAACGACTTTATGGCCAGGCTGAAGATAAAGATGATAGGCATTAACAAGTACAGCTTGCGTATTGACAGCTTTAAGTTGTTCAACAGTTAATGCTTTAACTGTCGCTTTAGTGCCAACAACAATAAAAGCCGGAGTTTCAATCTTACCGTGAGGTGTAGTGATAATACCCGTTCTTGCTAATGTCCCTGGCAATTTATGTTTAATCTTGAAGTTAAAACCTGTCATATTAACAGATGATAGTATAACAGACCAAAGACTTAGCTAACTTGATAGAGCCCATTGATCAATGATATAGCTCAGATTAAGCTGATTAAGATAATCATACCTAGCCCCTTGGCTTAAAACAACTCTTACCGCGGGTCTATCTATTAGATTAGTTAAAGCCTGTCCAAAATTAATTACATCATAATCCGATTGACGTTCATCTTCTTTAAAGAACTGGGCAGTCAGTCTAGCTTCCTCATGATATTTTAGAGTTGTTTTTAGATCTCTTAATATT
>JAJZHX010000068.1 GCA_021804315.1 bacterium | reverse complement strand
AAATGCAAGGGAACAACTTTAGAGTGACCCTTAAAAAAACAAAGTAAAAAATTAGACATTAAAAGTTAAAAGCACTATGCTATAAATAGTTATAGTAAAACATAAAAGTCGCTTTAGCTTATTTTTTGTAAGCGGTTTGGTTTTTTTAAAGGAGATAAAATTAGTGGCCAAAATACTAATCATTGAAGATGATAGAGATCCAAATAAAGCTTATTGTATTATTCTTAGACACGAAAAGCACCAAGTAGCCACGGCTTTTGATGGTAAAGAAGCTTTAACTAAAGTAAAAGAATTTAAGCCAGATCTAATATTATTAGACCTATTAATGCCAGTTATGGGTGGGCTAGAATTTCTTCAGGCTTGGGATAAGAAAGCTAATAAAGATACTAAAGTATTAATATTTACCAATATGGAAAACTCGCCGGAAATTGCAGAAGCCTATAAGCTTGGCGCTTGTCGCTGTGTAATTAAAAGCTGGACCGCTCCCCATAATCTAGCCAAAGTAGTCAACGAGACTCTAAGCAGTGATAGCAAACCAAAAAATCCAAAACCCCTTAAGACACTAGTGTAGCCGGCTTTAAATCAGCAATAAATTGATCATTGATTTTTTTTAACAATAAATTTAATCGTAAAATATATGGTTGGTTTTTACCGTAATCGATAATGCCTTGTTTCTTTAGTTTATTTAGTTCAGTGGCAGCTGTCTCTCGTGTTAAGCCAGTCAAATTAGCAAAATCCTGGTGGGTCAAATTAAGAGCAATCTGAATACTATTACTGTCTAAAGGCTGGCCATAACTGATGGCAAGATAATGTAGCGTGTATATTAACTTATCACTAGCCTTAGAATGTTCTAGCGCATTCAGTCGCATTGAACCACCAAGATGATCATTTAAAAAATGTTCCATTTCTTGATAAAGAAGCTCTGGACTCTTTTTAATAAATTTCACGTAAGAGCTTCTGTCAAACATATAGACCTCAACGTTATCAGTAAAAGCTTCATAATAATAGATTGCGCTAGGTAGTTTTTCATATATCCAAGTAGCCGGAAAAACATAGGTCTCTGGATAAAAAGCTACCGGTTTTTCATCACCATTTACGCTTAAGTTATATGCTTTAATTATGCCAGATTTAACAGCATAAGCATGCTCGGGGACTTCTCCTTGAAAGACAATTATCTCGCCTTTTCTAAACTTTCTAGAAGTCTGTCTTTCCAGATAGACTTTTAAATAATTTACTGCAAAATTATCTGCCATAGTATGATTATTACCTATCCCTTACATTAGTCTTGAGCTAATTATATCCTAAAAAAGATTAATTAATTTAACCTTCAATACTAGTAGACTTGATTTATCTTAAAATTAACTTAGAATAGTCTGCAGTAATTAAAGTATAGTCTATGCATGAACGAAAAAAATATTCACTATGGTTATGCCCTAGAGACGAGCAACTGCAATTGACAACCAATTTAGTTAATCAACTTGCTTTAAGATATAGCGCGCCAAAATTTGTGCCTCACTTAACATTAGTTGCTAAGATTTTAGCCGATGATCAAGAATTAGAAAAAGTTAATCAAGATATAAGTAGTTTAGCTAAGCAAATAAGCCCCTTGTTTATTACCTTAGAGGGCTATGGTTTTAAAGACGAAAGATATCGATGTCTTTATCTTTTAGCTAGATCTAGCGAATTAGCTAACCTATATGATTTAACTGCCAACTACTTCCCTCAAGTAAAATCTGAGCACTTTCAAGCCTTGCCCCATATGAGTGTTCTCTACGGAGATTTTGCCGAATCAACTAAACGCGAGATTATATCTGAGCATCCAATCGAACCTCTTGATATCAAGATTGATTATATTGACCTGTGTTTAACTGAAGGGCAGGCAAGTGAATGGCAAATAATTCATAGCCAGAAGCTTTAACATCTATCTACAGCTATTTTTCAATTGAAGCTATATAATAACTAACTATGAGGATATTAGTTATTGAAGACGAACTTAAAATTGCCCAAGCCATCAAAAAAGGCTTGGAGCTAAAAGGTTTTGCTGTTGACGCCGTTTATGACGCCGATAGTGGACTTAGCTACGGCTCAGATCCAGATTATGATCTCATTGTACTTGACCGAATGCTACCAGGTAGCATTGATGGTGCTGAGTTATGCCAAAAACTGCGCCAGAATAACATCAACACACCCGTCATTATGCTAACAGCTAAGGGAACTATTGGCGATAAAGTCGAAGGGCTCAACAGTGGGGCTGACGACTACCTGGTTAAACCATTTTCTTTTGACGAACTAAACGCCAGAGTCAGAGCTTTATTAAGACGACCGCATTTAACGGTTGGTACAAAAGTTAAAGTTGGCAATTTAGAGCTTGACACCAATAACTATACGGTTAATCGTGCAGGTCAAGAAATTAAGTTGTCTAGTAAAGAATTTTCTTTACTGGAATACTTTATGCACCATCCTGGCCAGGTGATTACCAAAGACATGATTATCAATCATGTCTGGGATCAAGATGCCGATATCTTACCAAACACCATTGAAGTCTATATTGGCTATTTACGCAATAAGATAGATAGGCCATTCCCTAAGGAAGCACCTCTGATTCATACCATGAGAGGCTTCGGTTATAAATTAGAAGAGGCAAAAAAATAAGACAGCTATGTTTCGATCAGCTACTCTTAGATTAACGCTCTGGTACCTGGCGATAGTTATGGCTATCAGTCTTATCTTTAGTGGATTACTTTACGAACAAACTTCGCGTGATCTAAAACAAGGCCTCAGTAGCGTATCTCAGAGTATTTATAACCAGTTTCCGGTTTTTGATGGTGATCCTAATTTTAATATTAGCCCCGGACCATATTACAGAACTAGCATTCATCAACTATTACTACGTTTAACAGCCTTTAATGTCGTAGTGTTTGTGGCTGCCGGTTTTTCTAGTTATTTCTTTGCCAGAAGAACTTTAAAGCCAATAGAAGCCGCCCACGAACAACAAAAACGCTTCACTTCAGATGTCTCGCACGAACTAAGAACACCCCTAACTGCCATCAAAATGGAAAGTGAAGTTGCTCTAATGAATAATAAAGCTTCGCTCAAAGATCTTAAAGCGACTATCACTAGTAACTTAGAAGAAGTCGCTAAACTTGAAGGCCTGATTAATAATTTACTACGCTTATCTCGTCTAGAAATTAATGAGCTACAGCAAAACTTTTCATTTAATAACACTAAGGATTTATTTGACCAAGCGACCCATGAAATAGCTAATAAAGCAGTTAATCATCAGCTAAAGGTCGATATAGAGAAAAATCCGCCTAAGGTATACGGCGATAAAGAAAGTCTAGGGCAACTTTTAGTAATACTGCTAGATAATGCTATTAAATACAGTCCTAAAGATAGCCAAATAGTTTTGAGTGCACGATCCGGTAAAGATGAAATAAGATGGATGGTCGAAGATCATGGTGTAGGGATTGACGAAAAGTCAATCAAACATGTTTTTGATAGGTTTTACCAAGCTAACATTGCGAGAACTAAAGACAATAGCAACCAAGGCTATGGCCTAGGCTTAAGTATTGCCCAAATGATATCTGACATCCATGATGCCACCATTACTATTACCAGTCAGAAAAACGTTGGTACTAAAGTTACCGTTTCTTTACCAAGAGTTAAACATACAAAATAGTTGTTATTCAA
>JAJZHX010000067.1 GCA_021804315.1 bacterium | reverse complement strand
ATCAAGATAATATTATCATGGCTAACAGCTACTGTTAAAAATTTTACTTAAATTGATAGCTGTTAGTTAGTAAAAACCAGCGAGCTAATTATGGCCGTAACAATCGAACCAATTGGACTTGAGCTCCAACTACCCGAGGTAATTGTTAGAGGTTCAAAAGCTTTACAGGCAGTATTTTGACACTGCCTAAATGTAGCAGTTATTAGAGGATTAATTGTCTGAATTTCACTGGCAGGGATAACTCCATCTTTTTGATAGCCATAGTTGCCTGTTACATAAACACCATTCAAACCACCTATTACATTAGTCGTAGGGTACTGGACAAAACTGATATAGGTTTGGCTGGATTGAAACTGTGTTGGGTTAGTATAGGCAACTAAGGCAGAGTTTAGGACGGCTAGATGAGTCCCGCCATTAAAACCACTCGGTATTGAGCCCTGTTGAGCAAAGGTCAAAATAACTTGTCCCTTAACTAATTTATAGGTGTCAGAAGTTAGGTTAGTTAGAGGTGAAGTAATGGTAATTAAACCATGTTTACTATCTTTTAAGATCCAGTTCCTTGGGTAGGTCATAGTCATCGCAAAAAACTGTGATGAATAGGTGGTAGTTGGCGTAGTTGTTAAGCTGACTGCTTTTGGCACATTAGGCTTATTCTTGACTGTAACTGAAGTTTTACTACTACCACCAAAAAAGGCAATCCAGAGAATAATCACAACTATTAAAATTCCTAGAGTCGTTATAACTGCTTGTCGATGATTATGCTTGGTATTTTTAGGAATAACTGAGCGCACAAAATCAATTCTGGCTTGTGCTTCTCTAGATAATTTTGTTTTATGATCGTCCATTATAAAGCCAATTATGCAACTACTCACCTTAAAAGCAAGTAAGAAATTAGACAAGCTACAGTTTACTTTAAGAAATAATCCTTAATGTGCTATAGTGACCGGAGTAGTTTATCAATGAATACTTAGATTCTAACATTAAACTTAAACTAGACTTATGAAATTAGTAATTATGATTCCTTGTCTCAACGAGGAAAAAACCTTACCTTTAACTTTAAGTACTATCCCTAGTAAAATTAAAGGCATTAATAAAATTGATATTTTAGTAATTGATGATGGTTGCAGTGATAAAACTGTTCAAGTCGCTAAGAATCTAGGTATTAAGTATTTTATTCATCATGCTAAAACTAGAGGCTTAGCCTTATCTTTAAGAGACGGTATCATGGGAGCGTTAGAACTAGGTGCAGATATTATAGTTCTAACTGACGGCGATAATCAGTATCCGCAAGAAAGAATTCCTGACCTTATTAAACCAATCTTAGAGGGTAAGGCTGATACGGTTATAGGCGATAGGCAAGTTGAAACTATTCCTCACTTTAGTGCTACTAAAAAATTATTACAAAAACTCGGCACTAAAGTATTAAACACAGCAGCTGGCACTAATATACCAGATAGTACCAGTGGTTTTAGGGCATACTCAAAAGAAGCAGCCGTCAAGTTAAACCTAATTGGTCGTTTTAACTTCGCCATGGAAACTACTCTGCAGGCCAGCCAAAAAAGACTAAGGATCGAAACCATTAAAATTACAACTAATCCTAAAACCCGTGAATCAAGACTTTTTAAATCAAACTCGCAACACGTTAGGCAATCGGCTAAAGCTCTGCTTAACGCTTATTTAATGTATAAACCGGTAGTTTTATTTATTAGCTTAGGTTTAGTGCTATTTATAGCTGGCTTAATACCTTTTGTACACTATTTAATTCTTTTACTAACAACGCGAAAAGGCTTATTTGGACCTCATCATTTACAGTCATTAATAATTGGTACTGTATTACTTAACGCCTCTTTTGTATCATTTACTCTAGGCGTAGTAGCAAATTTAATTAAAATTAATAGAGTGCTACTTGAAGATGTTCTGGAAGAGATTCGCCGTGAACGCTTTAATATGGCTTCTGAAACAAGAGAAATAAATTAACTTTTATGTTTAATGATGACCCGCTTGGCAACTTTTCTAGCTTCTTCGTTGATTTTAACAATCGTATCATTACTCCAATACCAATTATGATTACTTCTTAAAATAAAGGTAAATAATCCACCGCCTTGTAAAAATAAAAAGATGATAATAATTGCAGCTAGGGCTTTAGATATACCTGATCTATGCATTGCATAAGAAAAAGCCGGCCCAAGTACGGCGGCCAGTGGTAGTAAAATAGGAATTAAATATCGGCCATTCATATTCTCAAGAACAGCAGTGTAGTTATAAGTTAAATAACCTTGGATGAACAAAATCAGACAATAAAAAACTGCTACCGAAAATAATAGTTTTGCGTATGGATTTTTACGAAAAACTTTTTTTCTATAAATAATTAAAGCTATCAAGCTAACAACTGCTAGGATAATCGCCACAACACTGGGTATTGGCAAAGGACCTTTACTAGCAAAATTACTCTTAGGTCCATTAACAGCAAAAAATAGCCGATACCACATCCAATAAAACCATTGTCCAATATAACGAATTAAGCCAAATGTAATATGCGTTTTGCCTTCAATTAAATACTCATGCCTAGCATATGTTGCGTACCAAGCGCTATAGGGTTTACATTGGTTGACGCTTAAGACTTTAGCGCAACTAGGGGCAATTCGGTGATACTCTACTAAATTAACGCCATCTCTCTCTAAAAACATGCCTATAGAAATAATAAGTCCAATAATTAACAACCACTTAAGCCAAGCTGGATTCTTGATGAAATCGGCCTTAAACTCTTGCCAAATAACTTTTAATTTTGGTTGATAATTTACGTAAAGTTCATAAGCTATATAGACAACTACAGCTAAAGAGATTGGCAGGGAAGCATACTTTTCTATACCAGTTAAAATAATTGTAATCGCTAAAATAAATAATCTAATACTAGATAATTTATGTCTTTTTATGTCATCTATAATATGTAAAGCCTGTAAACATATCCAAGCAATTAGCGGAAAGAGCATGTCATCATAACTAATCTGCCCAGCTAACTGCGGAACAATTGGAATAAGTATAAAAATTAGTAAAATGACATTAGTCAAAGCCTTAGAAACTTTGGCTTTTATTAAAACTCTGCGAAAAATTTCAAGACCAATTAAAAATAGCCCGATATCCATAACTCTTAATATAATCACCTGTGCAGTTTGCGCATGAATGAATAAGGCCATTAATCTATAAGGGAAACTCATTAAATAGTGATAAAGATATGACGGATCTCTAGCAACTGCCCCATAAGCATAAGCATTAGGCGGTTGTTTAGTTAAAAAAGGCAACCAGTAGTGAGAGTAAACTTTAATAAGACCGAAATGAAAGTTCTCGTCAAAAGCTTGCGGATAAAGAGCAGAAAAGGCAATCCAAAGAGACTGAAAGACAAAAAGACCTAAAACAAAGCCGTAAAAGCCTCGTGATCCTAAAATCTCAGATATTTTATCTAAACCATCATGGATTTTTTTCAAAACTAACCCCAATTATATTTTTTATTAGCTGGCAAAAGGCTGAATAAAATCATAATAAACTATGTTAGTAGTTTATAAAAGGCGTAAAATATTTTATTAAGTAGCTTTATGTTAAAAAAAATCCGCCCATATATAAGTATTATTCTGTTAATTAGTGCTCTGGCTCTAGCGACTATATACTTATCAAAAAATCCTGCCCTAATTGATCGCTTTTTAAAAACTCCCTTAATCCTCATATTTGGCCTACTCGGACTTTACTTAATAGTTTTTTCTAGTTTAGCAATTAAGTTTGCTGCTAGTCTTAAAGTTTGTCACTTTAGTATTAATTCAATTGAGAACGCTAAACTGACAGCCCATATGCTACTGATTAATTTTTTCATACCCGGGC
>JAJZHX010000066.1:1493-3887 GCA_021804315.1 bacterium | reverse complement strand
AATGAGTTTATAATAGTTTTGAACTAATAGTGAGCTATTCTTTATGGTCATAAGAGAAATTAAAAAACTATCGATAATTATACCATGTTATAACGAAGAGAACACTCTCGAAGAGATAATTGAAGAAATAATCTCAGTTGATATTGGTTATACAAAAAAAGAGATAATTTTAGTTGATGATAAATCAACAGATAATAGCCTGTTAATAATTAAAACAATCATTAAAAAATACCCTGATATAAAAGTGGTATTGCAAGATAAAAACCAAGGTAAAGGAGCAGCGCTAAAAGCAGGTTTTATAGAATCAACCGGTGATGTAGTGATAGTTCAAGACGCTGACCGTGAATATGACCCAAGGGACTATAATAAATTGCTTGATATATTCAAAGAGAATAGAGCTGATATAGTGTTTGGGTCTAGGTTCTCAGGAGGGTCTCCTAGACGAGTTGTTTATCTTGCAAACACTATTGCTAATAAATTGATGACTAGGTTATCAGCCCTCTTAAGTGGTCTTTATGTGAGCGATATTCATACTTGTTATATTATGTTTGACGGGAATTGGATAAGACAAAAAGCTCCGAGTTTAAAATCTAAAAGATTTGGTTTTAACCCAGAAATAGTTGCTAAAATAGCTAAAGAAAAAGAAAGTCTTAGGATTTGTGAAGTAGGAATTTCATACTACGGGAGAACTAAAAGCGAGGGTAAAAAAATAGGCTATAAAGATGGGGTTACAGCAGTTGGTGAAATATTATTTTTTAATCTATTAAGGTTTTAGGTTGTCGCCAGACTATCACTAAATACATAGTTGCAAAAAATGCAGGTTTTTTGTTCCGTATTAGCTGGCTGACTATAACTCATTAATCGATTAGTAAAAAATAATTAAAAAATATGGTAGTAATTATCAATAATAGTTATCAAACTAACTATGAAAATAAAGGAAGAACTTATAATTACAAAGTTCCTGTACGCCTTTTCGGTAGTACATAAGAATTTAGTACCTATAGTTGATCCTGCGACAAAAAATGCAGCTAAATAATATCTAAACTGAATTCCTTCAATAATATTTGCACCTATTGGAGTCCAAATCATGAATAAAGCGTACAGGTCAGCACAAATTATACCTGCAAAAACAATAATAACAGCCAGATTATATAATTTTATTTGACGTTTTTTTATAAAATTTAGGTGCTCTTTTGTATCATAACCAGTTATTAGAATTATGCTCAAGAAAATAGGGCCCAAGTAGTTAAATATTACTGGTAGTGCTGGTGAGTTGCTTGTGAGCCATTCGAAGCTTCCAAAATAATTAAAAGCAGCTCCTCCTAAAAGAAAATTTACACTGTCTGAAAGGAAGTTTTCTAGAAGATGAACGGGATGCTTATGCATAATTATAGATTTTTGAGCATCAATACTAAAAATATAGCTAGGAGAAACATTGTTTAAGGATGATAATTTATTCCAGATTAAATACAATAGTAATGGTGTTAGTATTGCTAATATTAAGTACACGTAATAATTACTTTCTCTTAAAGCCTTTTTTTTCTTATAAAAAGGTATTAACAGTATCATCGCTATCATTACAGGTTTTGCTAACGTTGCAACAGCAATTAAAATGGAAATCTTTATAAGATCGGCCTTCCAGTATTTCTCCCTTTTTTCATAATAACTCCTTAAAATTATAGCTAAAGCTAAAGCTACAGGCGCTATAGATAAAACATCAGCGCTAACAGAAATGCTTTGTTGAATTGCAATAGGTAATAATGCTATCCCTAAAAATGTCCATTTTCTGACCGGCATAATTTTAACTGAAAGCGCTATCAAAATAGTCCAACAAATTAGAACAAAAAACCTGGCTAAATAATCCATTAGTATAGGAGGGCCATTGAATAAACGTACAAAAAATATTGCTATGGCTTGAGGAATATAACCCACTGGACTATTAGCCTGAAATTGCGTTTTACATTCTGTTACCTCACTATGAGTATTAAGACTTACTTTAAGTTGTCTGTAAACACTGATATTGTATTTATTGTTTACGTCAAAACTATTAATAAAATCTGCAAACGATTTAGGAACTTGACTGCCACGAGCTAGATGACTTATTTGTTTGTTTTCAGGACCCGTATAATAACATTGGCTACGTCGTTGACTAGATATAAAAATCTCTCCTAGCGATATTTGATAAGCTCGATCTAAATTATTAGGCTCATCTGGTGTCTCTAATGGCCTAATTGCTATTAGAAACGACAGGCCAAATGTGAATATCAAAGTCGCTGCTAAGATCTCAGGTTTTTTTAAAATTGAAAGATTTATTTTGTTTAGCAAGATATCATAGCCTTTTTTATTTATTAACTCCCTGCTTTTCCTTGTTAAGTTATCGCCTTTTCCTCAAGA
>JAJZHX010000066.1:0-1483 GCA_021804315.1 bacterium | reverse complement strand
ATAGCCTATGTAAATCCGCTGGAGTAAATGTCGTAAAACCCCGCAAAAAAGTACCGTAGCTATTCTGGCAAATCAGAGATTAGCGCACCAAGTAACCATTTACGCCTATGCTCTTTTAAAGACTTATGCCAGGATGGTGTGGACTATAGTCCTATGACTCAAGAGGCCAATACTTGGAGTCAAGACTTTACCTATAGCAATTCCAAAACAAAACATGTCTTTTTTTATGCTGTAGTTAGTGTTAAAAACAAAAATTAGTAATGATGAACGTAAAATACTAATCTCATTTAATAGAGATTCGCCTATTCTGTTAGTAAGATTGAAGTCTCAAGCTGTAATGGTTTCTGACCAGGGCCTGTCAGCTAACAGTATCGCTTAAATGTTGGTAAAGAAGTGCGAGCAGTTGAAAGATGGTTAAGTGATTGAGACAAACGACGTACATCGTTAATCTTTAATGGACATACCGACAACACTAATGCCTCTAAGCTAACAAAGGAACAACAAACCCAGATTAAAGAGATATTATCTCAACCACCCAGTGACTATGGCATACCAAAAGACTTCTGGGATGTACCAACCTTAAAAACATATATATCGGTTCAGTTTGCTGTAGTCTATGAATCAGACGAGTCATACTACTTCCTATTACGGTTTGCTGGATTATCTTTCAAGTACCCAGATACCTTTGACCGTAAGAGAGATGAGCAATTTATCTCAGACAGAATGATAGCTATTAGAGAAGAGATTAAGCCATTACTCCATAACACCAATTGGCAGGTATTTGCCTGTGATGAAGTCAAGATGCAACAGGATGTTGTAATCCGAAGATGCTGGCTTAAAAAAGGTGAACGAACAGTTATTAAAGTAGATAGGGATAAGCAGTCTGAGAGGTACATTGGTTTTCTAAACCAAAGTACTTATGACTGCCATCTCTATGAGATGGATTGGCAAACAGTACCGAGGTACTAAAAGTCTTCAAAGAGTTTTTAAAACTCTACCCAGATAAACGTATAGCTATAGTCTGGGATAATGCTCCATTTCATAAAAGTAAAGAGATAAGACAAGAATTAAGGAAGAATGGCATATTAGAACGTGTCCACCTTATACCAATGCCACCATATGCACCTGATGAGAACCCCATAGAACATGTCTGGAATACCGCCAAACAAAAAGTCGCTAACATTCAACATGAGACGTTTAATGAAACTAAGCTGGCCTTTGCAAACTTAATTACAAGCCAAAAATTTAAGTACTCCTTTTGACGTGTTTTGTTTTGGGGGAGCTATACTTGCGTATTAAAGCGGGTTTGTTTTATCTGGTGCTAGTAATTTATCTGCCTACTCGTGAGATATTGAGTTGGAAATTAGGTACTAATAGCCAAAGTAGTAGTTTGATCCATATTGCCCATAACCAGCTTAGCAGTTGGCCTTAACTAAACATTATAGATAATTAGGTATTTTAGAGATTAATACATCTGATCAAA
>JAJZHX010000065.1 GCA_021804315.1 bacterium | reverse complement strand
CCGACTAGACTTTCTAATTTTGCTCGTGTTAGCTTATATTCAAAATGTTTTGGGCCATCAGCATCGGCTGTTAAAAATGGCAGGTTAACATCTACTTCTTTAGCTGTCGATAATTCAATTTTAGCTTTTTCGGCTTCATCACGTAGTCTCTGCATAGCTGCATTATCTGAAGTAATATCGATACCGTGTTCTTTTTTAAATTCATCAGCAAAATGATTAATTAGTAGTCGATCAAAATCTGCTCCACCTAAATGAGTATCGCCATTAGTAGATTTGACTTCAAATACACCATCACCTAGCTCGAGGATAGATACATCAAAAGTACCTCCGCCCAGGTCATAAACAGCAATCTTTTCGTCTTTACTATCAGATTTATCTAGCCCGTAAGCAAGCGCTGCGGCTGTAGGTTCGTTAATAATACGCTTAACTTCCAGTCCAGCAATTTTACCAGCATCTTTAGTTGCCTGGCGTTGCGAGTCATCAAAATAAGCCGGCACAGTAATAACAGCTTCTGTTACTTTATCGCCCAAAAAGCTCTCCGCGTCTGCTTTCAGTTTTGCTAAAATCATCGCACTAATTTCTTCCGGACTATATTCTTTGTCCGCCATTTTAACCTTAACGCCGTTGCCACTTTTCACGATTTCATAGCCCATTAGTTTTAGGTCACGTTGGACTTCTTCGTCTTTAAAATTACGGCCGATTAAACGTTTGACTTCATAAATAGTGTTTTTTGGATTGGTAACCTGCTGACGTCGGGCAACCTGTCCAACTAGTCTTTCACTGTTTTTATTAACTGCTACAACACTGGGGGTAGTTCGATTACCCTCACTATTAGTTATAATCTCTGGCTTACCAGATTGCATAACAGCCATTGCTGAGTTGGTCGTACCTAAGTCTATGCCAATAATCTTACTCATAAAATTTTAACCTTTCTTTAAAATTCAATAATCTTGTATTTAATTCTAGATAACTAGCACTCAAATGTCAAGAGTGCTAATTGTTGTATTTATTGCATTTTTACTTTTACCATTGCGTGGCGGATAACTTCCTCGCCAACAGTATAACCAGCTTGTAGTTCTTCACTAACAATTTCTTGTTTACCACCTCCTTCTTCAAGGCTAACAGCTTCATGTAACTTAGGATCAAAAGCTTGTCCAACAGTGTCAATCCTATTGACTCCCATATCTTTTAGGGTTTTATAAAAACTGTTTAATACGGATTGTACACCTTTGGCATAAGCATGGTCTTTAATATCCTCAGGGATATACTTAATTGATCTTTCTAAATTATCTATTGTAGGCAAAAGGTCTCTTACTACATTGGCTTTGATTCTATTTCTCAGGCTAGCTATTTCCTGCTCATGCCTACGACGTAAATTGATAGCATCGGCCCTTTCTTGCTGTAAAGCTTCAGTCAAATCAGCAATTTTCTTATCTTCTAAACCTTTATTAGTTGGTTTTTTACTTGTTTCGGCTTTAGGCATCCTGATTCTCCTTTGTTATTTGGCTTTCTTGAGGGGAAGGTTTATCTTCAACTACATCGGGCAATATGTGTGTTGTAGCTCTTCTCCCTAAACCTGTTATTACGCCAATCGAAAAGCGTCTTATAGGACCAAAAGTTTCTTCTGCTTGGTTATTTTCCATAAAGTACCTCCTCAAGTTCTCGTCCGGCGCGATTTACTAGTATCATAACTTCTCTATAACTTTGACGAGTAGGACCAAGTGTTCCAATATAAGTTCTATCAGAGAACGGGCTACTAAAACGGCTAATTACTAAGGAACAACCAGCAGCTCTGCCAATAGGATTTTCTTCACCAATATAGACGTTAAGGGCCTGATTTGGTGCAGCCTCTCTTAGCCATGGTTCTAGATTATCTAGTAAGCTCGCTACTTGTTGTACTTGCAAGCCTGTCATAAATTCTGGTTGTCCAAATAGATTAGATAAACCACTCATATACAGCTGATTACCGATCGTTGCTATACCTAGATTATGAGTTAACTCAACTAAAGTATCGACAGCGTTACGAATCATCCGCTCAGGTGCGCCAGCATTATGAACACGTTGACTAAGTGCTTTTTGCGATCTAAGCTCACTAGTCTCATCATTAACTAGCTTTTCACTGATATTATTAACATAGTTCCGATAGCCTTTATCTGTTGGCACTCGTCCGGCACTAGTGTGTGGCTGGTAAATATACCCTTGTTTTTCAAGTTCAGACATTTCAGCTCTAATTGTCGCACTACTAACTTTAAATAACTTGGCAAGCAGAGTAGAACCAACTGGGCTAGCAACCTCGGCATATTGTTCGATTATAGCGTTTAATATGGCTTGTTGTCTTAGTGTCATAACTAATTATTTTAGCTTTTTAGCACTCGTTAGTCAAGAGTGCTAGCCGGTCTTTTAAAATATTGCTTATTCTTTGATAAACTTCTTGCTCAGTAATTTCTGAAAAAGCTACAATACAGTCTTTGCCTAAAGCTTTGGCCCGGTAAGCTGCTATATCGGCTTTACTTATTGCTTGTTTAAAATCATCAGCTTTGTCTATTACCGCAAAACCGACACTTAGTGTCAAACCTACTTCTTGTTTAACTTTTTGAGATATTTTTTCAAGTATGTTGTGACAAACTTGTTCATTAATGCTACTTAAAATAGCTACAAATTCATCTCCACCGTGTCTGCCAAAAATATCATCAGGCCTTCTAGCAATATTTTGTGATATTGTTTCCGCTAAGCTCTTGATCTTATCGTCAGCACCCTGATGACCAAGTGAACTATTAAGTTGTTTAAAATTATCTATATCAAACATAACGATAATATTGTGTTTGTCCGAAGGTTCTGTCGCCTGATCATGTTGGCCTCTTTCGGCTTGACCCTGCATAATACTAAACTGCTCTTGCAAGCCTCTGGCGTTTAAAACTCCTGTCTTAGAATCCTTGGTGGCTAGGTCTTGTAAAATCTGGTTTTGAGCTACCAATATCTCGTTTTCATCTTGTAATTGACCTGCCAATTCAACTACCCCACCTAAAATAGTTAATTGGGCATTACATAATCCAAAAAGGCTTTCAGCTCCTAGATTTGACGAAGTTTCACTTGACATAATATATATATTATATCATAGAAATATAATTATACAATCTTCTTTTGCTTATTTTATAAATTGTTTAAGATATTTTTTTGTATCTTTTAAAAGTTGTCTGGCTATTATCCTAGCGTCACTGTCAGATTCTTTAAAGGCCTTTTGGCTTTTAGCAAGATAGTCCACTTTTTGAGCAGTTTTGACGAAAGTATCATTAACTATAAAATAATAATAATCTCTTTTTAAGGCCATAGCTATTTCACTAACCGCACTGTCAAGTCGTCGAATAGTTTCATCTTGTGGTAATTCGCCCCTAATATTCATTCTGACCATCCACTCTTCAAAACTTGGAGGTACAACAAATAAAAATATTGCCTTTGGGGCCACTTTATGAATATTATCTGCGCCAACAACTTCAATTTCATCTATGGCAATCTTTTTTTGATTAGAAGCTAATTCTAGCTCTCTGAGGCTAATGCCAGATACTTGCTGGTTATGAATAATAGCAGCTTCTAGAAATTTACTGGCCTTTAGATCAGCTAGCATATCAGTTTCTTTTCTAAACCAATATTCTCTACCGTTAAGCTCTAATATGCCGTTATTTTTTCTGGGTTTACGGGTAGTATCAGACACAACATAATGGTAGTCACCAAACTTTAATAGTTGATTAATAATTGAGTTACGACCACTTGAGCTAGGCCCAACAAGTATGACAAATTTAGTTTTGTTGAGAAAATTTACGGCCTCAACAGGTAATTTATAATCATCTAAAATTTCTTTAAATTCTTTTAAGTGATCTAGTTTATTCATTTAATAGTTATACCAAATATAGTTTAAAAAGCTAGTCTAATCACGACTTAAAAGGATAGTAAAGGCTTCACTGGGAATATCTACCTTGCCAAATCTTTTAAGTCTTTTTTTGCCTTTGGCTTGTTTTGCTAGAACTTTCTTTTTTCTTGAAACATCACCTCCGTATAAACCACTAGTTACATCCTTACGATAAGCGCCTATGTCTTCTCGAGCAATAAATTTACTGCCTATGGCTGCTTGCAGAGACA
>JAJZHX010000064.1 GCA_021804315.1 bacterium | reverse complement strand
GGTTAGCTCAAAGCTAGACAGTAAACCAACAAACCACCCATAAAGGTATGGAATGATTATACTAACAATAACCAGCCAGACTGGCAGGTGATAAATATTATTGAAGGCAGTCAGATTATGAAATCTTAAGTGTTCAACTATTAAATACGCGTAGATACTACCGGCTATTAAAAATATTAGCATGGCTAGGTAATTTGCAAAATTATTAGTTGGTTTTGATAAAATATTGAGTTTTTTGACAGCTATGCCGATAATTAGGAAGGCTACCAAAGGCATCACTAGCACAAAGTAATTATTTACAATAGTTGTAATGCTGTTGGCTAGATGGCTCTTAAGCGCCATGGTTAATAATAATTTATTAACAATATCGATTAGTGGTAAACTCCAAGCCAGCCAGGCTATACCAAAAGCTAGCTGTTTATAAACTTTGGCTTCCGGTATGTTATTTAGGGCTTTGGCATAATTATAAAGTTTTAGATAACCCCAGAAGGCAATTACCCAGACCAGTATAAGTGGTAAATTTGTCAGAATTTCTATTATTCGGTAATTAACTGCCGATACTCCGTAGTAAGATAAGCTTATCTTATCTGCTGGTAGGATAATAATTTCCAGAATAAAGATAATAGTTAACAAGCTTAAATACGCAAATGCTTTAAAATTTAAACTAAGCTCTTTAGTTTTGGCCATCATTCCTTCTTATTATATAGGCATAAGTTAAACATACTTATAAGGTGATTGATGGTAAAAATTTCAACAATCAAAATATTAAATAAATTATAGGCTACATTTGAATTCGATTGAATCTATTGACGGCAAAAGCGATTGCTAGAACAAAGGATATTGCCATGACAATAAAATCTGTCTGTAAACCAAAATGAGATTGATTAGCCAGTAATCCACGCAAGGCGTCTACCATGTAGGTTATTGGGTTAATAGTAGTAATAAACTTAAGTACTCCAGGGATGTTGTTAAGTGGGTAAAGAGCACCGGATAAAAAGAATGCTGGTGTGACAATTAAGTTATTTATTCCCTGAAAGCCCTGAAAGTCATCTACTGAGCTAGCAATACCTGCACCCAGGCTAGTCAGTGCAACACACATAACAATTAACACTAAAAAGGCTAGCGGAACATCGACCCAGCGATAAGGTCTAAAACCAAATGCCAGTGCTACGACAAAAACAATAATGCCCTGCATGACAGAAATTGTTGCTCCACCAATAGCACTGCCTAATAATATCTTCAGTCTTTTAACAGGCGCAACTAGTAGTTCCGATAAAAAGCCGAATCTTTTATCCTGTAATATTATAATTCCCCAAAAGATGCCGGATAACAAAACTGTTTGCGTAACAATACCAGGCACCAAAAAATTAAGATAATTGCCATCGCCAGCTTTACGATAAATAGCTCCAATGCCGTAGCCTAAGGCTAAAAGTAGTAAGATTGGTTGGCCTAGAGTTCCCAGTAAACGACTACCACTACGATAGTACCTTTTAATTTGTCTTAACCAAAGAACACGTATTATGTCAAAATCCATTTGTTTACCTTAATGCCTTATTCCTTCTCGCCATTCTAGCGTTTAATCCATCATTGCCTTCATCAGTGTCATCTCTAATAGTTGAGCCTGTTAATTTAAGGTAGGCTTGTTCAAGAGTTTTAGTACCAGTTTCTTTGGTCAGTTGTTTAGTGGTACCTCTGGCAACAATTTGTCCGTGATCAATAATCGCAATAGTTTCTGCTACATTTTCTGCCTCTTCTAAATAATGAGTAGTGAAAAATATTGTCATACCTTTTTCGTGACTTAGTTTCTTAACGTACGACCACATTGTGTTGCGAGTTTGGGTATCTAGCCCTAGCGTCGGTTCATCAAGAAATAAGACTTTTGGTTCATGAATTAAGCCCCTAGCGATTTCTAATCTTCTTCTCATGCCACCAGAGAAGGTTTTTACTGGGGCACTCCTCTTTTCCCAAAGATCAACTAAAGTCATCAGTTCTTTAATTCTATTATACTGTTGCTTCTTAGGGATGCTATAAAGTGTTGCGTGAAGTTCTAAATTCTCATAGGCTGTTAATTCTTCATCTAAACTAGGATCTTGAAAAACTATGCCAAAGGCTTTTCTAGCACTATCTCGTTCCTTGGTAACATCATGTCCTGCCAGTTTTAAAACACCTGATGTTGGTCTTAGCATGGTTGTGAGCATCTTAATTGTAGTACTCTTGCCTGCTCCGTTTGGTCCTAGAAATGCAAAGATAGTACCTTTTTTTACTTCAAAGTTAATTTCATTGACTGCTATATTTTTAGCGAATTGTTTCTTGAGTTTTTCGGCATAAATGATAATATCTGACATAGTTTATTTAGCTTTCTGGTTAATAAGTTCAGTTAATTTTGCATTAGCGCTTCTCAATATTTTTTCGGCTTTTTGTAACTTAAGTTTATCTTTATCTTCAGCCAACATGCGTAATTGTTGACGGATAGACATAAGCTGATGCCTGATATCCTGGTAGCCATTAATGTAGGGCTGACAAGGCGCTGTTCTATCCTTAAAGCGTTCCTCGGCTTCGCTGGCAGCTTTTTCGCCCTGAGTTGTTAAAGAGTAAACTCGCTTACCTTTTACTTGACTAGATACTACCATATCTTGTTCTTCTAGCAATTGCAAGTTGGGATAAATTGATCCGGCACTTGGTCGCCAAAGTCCAGCTGTTCGATTAGCTAAAACTACCATGATTTCATAACCATGCATTGGCCCTTTATTTTTTAGGACTGTTAATATTAACGGAGCCATATCGCCTCGTCGAGTTCGATTTGTAGCAAAATACTGTTCTTTATGCATAAAACTCCCTTAATTAATAAAACGATATATCGTTATTATATTAAAGATATATCGTTAATGTCAAATAGTTTCTTTAGGCTGTATAGCTAGTGGCAGTTGTATTGCCACCTTCGCCAGTCCAGTTAGTATGAAAGAATTGGCCTCTAGGCTTGTCGATTTTCTCATAAGTATGAGCTCCAAAATAATCTCTTTGAGCTTGAATTAAATTAGCTCCCAAGCGATTATTTCTTATTGAATCAAAAAATGTTAAAGCTGAAGCTAGGCCTGGTATGGCTACGCCACTGAGAGTTGCAATACTGACTGTCTGACGCCAATTTTGTTGGTTATCTTTGATGGCTTTATTAAAAAAGTCATCTAAGAGTAAATTTTCTAAGTCAGGATTTTTCTTAAAGGCAGTTTGAATATCTCCTAAAAAACGACTTCTGATTATGCAACCACCTGTCCAAATACCAGCAATTGAGCCGTAATCTATTTGCCAGTTATAGTCTTTTGAAGCAGCTTTTAATAACATATAGCCCTGCGTGTAGCTAATAATCTTACTGCAATATAAAGCTGAGGCGATTTGCTTAATAAACTTATGTTGATCAGCGACTTTTAGATTGATGGTAGTACCTAAAGCCCTAGCTACTGCTTGGCGTTCGCTAGTTAAGGCAGAAGCAAACCGAGCTAGTAAGGCTTCGGCAATCACACTGGCTGGCTGACCTAGCTCGCTGGCGCTAATAACTGTCCATTTGCCGGTACCTTTTTGTCCGGCAGAGTCAAGGATCTGATCTATCTCATACTCATTGTTACTATCTTTATAGGCCAGAATATCCGCCGTAATTTCAATTAAGTAACTGTCTAAAACTCCCTTATTCCAATCCTTAAATATATCTGACATTGCCTGGTTGGATAGGCCTAGAGCCTTTAAAAGAAGGTAAGCTTCACTAATAAGTTGCATGTCACCATATTCAATGCCATTATGAACCATTTTAACGTAGTGTCCGACCCCGCCATTACCGATCCACTGGCAACACGGCTGATTATTAATACCCCGTGCGGCAATTGCTTGAAAAATGTCTTTTACATACTGCCAGGCTTCAAATGAGCCACCTGGCATGATGGCCGGACCGTGTCTAGCGCCTTCTTCACCACCTGAAATGCCTGTTCCAATGTATAAAATGCCCTTCGTCTTTAAATACTCAAGTCGTCTTATAGTATCGCTAAATAATGTGTTACCACCATCGATAATAATGTCACCCTTGTCTAGATGCGGTAACAGATGTTCAATTGTTTCGTCAACTGCTTCACCGGCTTTAACCATTAAC
>JAJZHX010000063.1 GCA_021804315.1 bacterium | reverse complement strand
TAATCACGCCGATCGACGATCCTGATCCACAAATTTATGAAAACTAGAACTATCCCTACTTGTTAACGACTAAAATCTTGACTAACAGAGGTCAAGTAGATATAATAGAATTATTACAATACTTCAGCTTATGACTGCTTTAGGGTATGTAGGCTGTGCTTCACTAAGGTGAAGTTAACCAAAGGAAGGATATAAATTATGGCACAGTATGAGATAGCTGTGCTTTACCACCCAAGCTTAGAGGTTGATTTAAGCAAGGCAGAAGACAGGGTAGTAAAGATATTTACCGATAATGACGCTAAGTTAATTAACACAGACAATTGGGGAAAGCGTAAATTAGCTTATCCAATTAAAAAAAATGAATATGCTATATATGTTTTCTATACCTTAGAAATGCCTGGCAGTAATTTGTCTAAAGTCGAAACTACACTGAATATTACCGACGAAGTTATTAGGTTTCTTATTACTAAGTCTGATCTTAAAATGCAGGCTAAAGCTGAAGCGGCTAGAGCTCTTAAAGCAGAACAAGCCGCTAAGCGTGACGAGCGAATTGAGGAACCTAGCGAAGAACAGGAAGAAGATTAAATGTTTATTAGTTTAAACTTGACGCAATTATTAGCTAAGAGTAGGGTAAAAATACTTTAACAAGTACATAACTAATAGACATAAGTCTTATAAGGAGGAAATATAATGGCAAGAAGCTTAAATCAAGTTACCCTAATGGGCAACTTAACAAGAGATCCTGAGCTTAGACAGACTCCAAACGGTAGTAGCGTTTGTAGTTTTAGTTTAGCTTTAAATAGGAGTTATCGAGATGCCAATGGTGAATGGCAAGAAGCTACAGATTATGTAGATATAGTGGCTTGGGGTCCGTTAGGTGAACGGGTTAGTCAATATTTAAATAAAGGACGTCGTTGTTTAGTACAGGGTCGTTTACAGAGCCGTAGTTGGGAGCAAGAAGGTCAGAAAAGAAGCAAAGTAGAAGTTTTAGCTAACGATGTTACATTTTTGGATGGCCGAAGCGATAGTAATGGCGAAAATTCTTCAGACGAAGAAACTCCACCTGCACCTTCCAAGAAAAGTAAAAAAAATACCCAAGACGTGGTTATTGAAGATGTCAGTGATGAACCAATAAATCTAGACGATATACCATTTTAATTAGTGAAGGAGAATAATAAATTATATGGCAAAAATTTTTAAACATCGAACAGATGTACCGTATTTCGATTACAAGGATTTTAAAACCCTACAGCGTTATGTAAATATCTATGGGCAAATTGAATCAAGAAAGAAAACTGGTCTAAATGAAGCTCAACAACGGAGATTAGCGGTGGCTATTAAAAGAGCTCGACACATTGCTTTGTTGCCGTTTGTAGCTAACAGCTAATATGTTAAGTATTACCGAACTAAAAAAGGGGACATTGCTAGTTTTAGAAAATGAACCTTATAAGGTGGTTGACTATAATCAAAAAGTGGTTGGTAGGGGCGGTTCGATTGTTAATGTTAGGATTAAGTCGTTGACTAGTGGTAAGGTTTTGGAAAAGACTTTTAAGGGCAATGAACAACTAGAAAGTGCCGACATTACTAATCAAACAGTTCAATATTTATATAATGATGGTTCAACTTTCTTCTTTATGAATCAAGTAACTTTTGAACAATTTGAAGTTCCTCGAGATCTAATAGGTGAATTAGCAGGCTATATTAAAGATGGAGATCTAGTTCAGTTACAATTTTTTAGAAACAAACCGATCAGTCTTGATTTGCCTAAAAACGTAGCCCTTAAAGTTAGTTATACCGAAAATGTAGTTAAGGGAGACACATCTAGCGCTATAACTAAAGATGCTGTTTTAGAAACGGGTATAACTATAAAAGTGCCAGCTTTTATTAAACAAGGTGACCTGGTGTCGATAGATACGACCAACGGTAGTTATCGTGAACGAGTTAAGGGATAGGCTATAGAGCAAGATTTGTGCAAAATCGACCTAAGTATTATCAGTCAAGTAAGCATCAAAAATATGTCAGTCGTGCAGCTTATAAATTAGCCTTGACATGCGCCGAACTGAAACTAGATTTTAAGAATAAAGTAGTACTAGATGTTGGCAGTAGTAGTGGTGGCTTTAGTCAGTATGCACTGATTCATGGTGCCCAGAAAATAATTGCTATAGAAAAGGGTACCAACCAAATGGATCAATTGCTTAGGCTTGATCCGAGGATAGAATTACATGAAAAAACAGACATTCTGGATTACACTCCTGATGAACATATTGATTTAATTTTAATCGATGTATCTTTTATTAGTTTAAAAGAAGTATTGCCAGCAATTAAAAAGTGTTTTGATCGGGATACAATAATTTTAGCAATGGCTAAACCTCAATTTGAAACTAATGACCCCAAAGCAAAAAATAAGGGGGTTATCAAAAACGAGCATATTAGAAGATATCTATTATCTTTATTAGAACTATGGTTAAAAGAGCAGTTTGTCATTATAGATAAAGTTGATTCCCAGCTTAAAGGTGTTAAGGGCAACAAAGAAAGATTTTATCTACTTAAAGGTCTTCAATAAAGTCCTTGAGCTTTTTGTTAAGACTGCTAAACTACTCCTTGTAATGTATTTCTCTTCACGTATGCAGGCTGGTCGAATGCTTGCTTCGATGATGTTTGATAAATATCGCTATGAAAACTGCGTGGTAGTTGCACTGGATGATGGAGGAGTGATGGTTGGTGCGCAAATAGCTATTCAGTTGCACTGCATAATTACCATGATGATAATCAAGGAAATAAGCTTACCCAGAGAAAACAAGGCTTTAGGCGCTATGACAACAGATGGTAAGTTTAGTTATAACAATGACTTTTCTGGAGGAGAAATTGAAGAATTTGTTGAAGAATATAGAGGATATATAGATGAAGAACGGATAGAAAAATTTCATGAAATAAATAGTTTGTTGGGTGGTGGAGGATTAATTAATGCTAATATGCTTAAACACATGAACGTTATATTGGTCTCGGATGGCATAGCAGATGGAATGAAGTTGGATTTGGCTCAGGAATTCTTAAAACCAATTGAAATTGAAAGTTTGATTGTAGCAACACCTATAGCTAGTATCCCGGCGATTGACAAAATACACGTTATGGCCGATGCAGTTTTTTGTCTTAGTGTTCTAGATGATTATATGAACACCGAACATTATTACGATAAAAACGATGTTCCTGAACATAAAAAAATAATAGAAACGCTTGAGAATATTGTTCTTAAGTGGAAATAGTTATTTCAGGATTGCTCTAAGGGCATTAACGTCCTGAAGTAAATACAGAGATTTATCTTTGCTGACTAAACCTTTTTTTTCTAGAGCAGATATCTCTCTACTGGTAGTTTCCCGCGTGGCATTAATCGAACTAGCGATATCTTGATGCCTAAGAGGTGCTTCTATGAGCAATCCTTGGCTAGTTCGAGTCCCGAAACGATTAGCCATAGTTAGCAAGAAAGAAACTATGCGTTCTTTAGCCGTTCTATATTCTAAATTAAGTATTCGCTCGCTATGTAAACGATACATTTCAATAGTCATATCTAGAAGGGGGGCTAGCGCTCCAGGATGATTAATAATTTGTTCTTCAAAGTGTTCTCGACTGATTTCTAGAGTAACGGTGGGGGCTAATGTTTGATAGGCTACGCTGCGTTCTTGTCCAGTAATAGCCCAGATTAACGGAAATAATTCATCTTGTTTACGAATTATTAGTAAATTTTCTTCCCCATATTTAGTGATGTCATAAGCTTTGACTAATCCTTGGACTATATAAAAAACCCCAGGCGGTTTTTGCCCGGGGTGAATAATAAAGTCTCCTTTTTTAAAGGTCTTTTTGACTCCATAACGGCTGAAAACATCCACCAATTCAGCTACTTGCTTTAAATTGGCTAACATATCTTAATTTAACATAAATATTGTTTTTTAATCAATTTTTAATTTAAGTTTGTGATTAACATCATTGATCAGTCGTAAGCATTCTTACGGTATTTTTTAGGTTTATAGGGCTATTATTAGTTGACCAAAAGCAAAGAGGAGGGGCGATGGTAGAACAAAAATATGTCCAGAGTCAATTAGCAAAAATAAATTTCGGCACTGGTAGAATTAACCGAGCGGA
>JAJZHX010000062.1 GCA_021804315.1 bacterium | reverse complement strand
GTCTATCTCAATTACTTAATAGTGACTATTATATTTTTAATACCACTTATCGCTGGATTTTTCCGGTTATAAAAGTTATTGTTTTACCGATAATAATATTATCCTTACTGTATTTTTATAGAGATCCTTTTGTGGTTAAGAGCGATGTAAGAGGGTTTGCAACGTCAATTAAATTTATAGTAATAGTCATATTCGTGACTTTAATTTACGGGACAGTTGGCTTTATGTTGATGGATAAAGCAGATTATCATCAGGAAATTTCCTTACCTCAAGCCATTCACTATACAGTTGATCAATTTGGTATTACTACTCATAAAGCGGCACGTGCATATACTAAAAAAGCCAGACTGTTTGATGATTCACTGTCATTTATAAGTTTAGCGAGCCTGATCTATATTTTATTTTCTTTATTCCAACCTCTTAGGTTGCGATTTGCTGATCAGACAGGCGCAAGAGATAAAGTCATTTCTATATTAGATCGATACGGTGGAGACAGCGAGGAATTCTTTAAAATCTGGCCACATGATAAGCAGTATTTTTTTAGTGAATCAGGCCAGTCTGTCATTGCCTTTCATGTTTACCATGGCGTGGCTTTGGTTGTTGGTGATCCAGTTGGCGACTCAAAAGAAATTAGAGAAATTTTGAACAGTTTTTTATATATGTGTTTTAGTAATGATTGGTCCCCGTCGTTTATTCATACTTCTAATAAGTACCTAGAAATTTATGAAGAACACGGTCTGACAGTTCAAAAACTGGGTGAAGAAGCAGTAGTCAATATTCAAAGTTTTCAGAATCTTCTCAAGGATGAAAAATATTTCAGACAAATATTAAATAAATTTACTAAACATGGCTATACTTTTGAGATATTAAGTCCCCCACATCATCAGGCGATTTTGAGTAGATTTAATGGCATTTCTAAAGAGTGGCTGTCTAAGGGCAACCGATCAGAAAGAGGTTTTGCACTGGGGTATTACTCTGATGAGTATATGCAATTGTGTGATGTCGCTGTTGCAAGAGATGCGGCTGGCACTATCCAAGGCTTTTTAAATATAATTCCAGCTCCCTGGGACAGACAGGAAGTAACGTACGATATGATAAGAAGTAGCGACGAAGCTTTAGGTAATATTGTCGATTATCTAATTATAAACACAATGGACGAACTGATAATTAAAGGCTATAGTCGTTTTAATATGGGACTTTCGCCGTTATCTGGGCTGGAAAACGAAGAAGATGACCTAGATCAGACTAATACTAGCAATTTGGTTGAAGGTATCCTAAAACTAGTCTATCAGAGAGGCGGCGCATTTTTTTCCTTTAGTGGGCTCCGAAAATTTAAAGAAAAATATCAGCCGGATTGGCAGGATAAATATGTTATTTACCAAGGTGGCATATCTGGATTTTCTAAAACTATGACAATGCTTACCAGATTTATGACTAAGTCAGTTAAACTAAGTAAATAGCTGTATTCTATAGAGAATTTATGTCTAATGGTACTGAAGGCCCCATAGATGTGCTCAAATGAGCCGACTTAACATAGCTACCTTTAATAGCAGTTGGTTTATTGGCATTTATACTGGTATAAACCGCTTCTATATTGTCTTTAAGCTGATTGTCTGCAAAGTTAATTTTGCCGACAGCTAAATGGACGATGCCATTACTATCGACTCTGTACTCGACACGCCCGGCTTTGGCTTCAGCTACGGCCTTATTAATATTAGTTGAGACAGTACCACTTTTGGGATTTGGCATTAGACCTCGAGGACCTAAGATACGTGCGTATTTGCTTATTTTAGCCATTTGACTAGGGTGAGCAATTAATACATTGAAGTTAATTATACCTTTATCTAGATTGGAGAGGATTTGCTCAGTATTAATAATGTCTGCACCGGAAGATTTTGCAATACTTTCTTCTTCAACTATCACTGCAACGGTCAGGTTTTTACCGCTACCATGGGGTAAAACAATACTGTCTCTCACATTTTGATCGGCTTTTCTGGGATCTACAGCCAAGTTAAGATGTAGTTCAACACTGGCATTAAATTTAACAAAAGAGGAATTTTTTGCAAGTTTGATAGCTTCGGATAAATCATATTTTTTAGACCGGTCTATAATTTGATAGCTCTTTTGGTAGGCTTTTGATCGTTTTTCTAGGCGTGAACGATGAGTTTTTATTGTTTTCTTAGATTTATCTAGTTGTTCTAAGTCAGTGTTTTGTTGCTTTTTTAGTTCTTTAGTAATTTTTTCTGCTGTCTGTAAAATGGCTTTTGCGCTTCTTTTGCCTGATTTTGCCGTAAGAGATCTTTGGCTAAGCTTATTTTGAGAGGTTGTTTCATGTATTAATTTAGTGATATCAGAAATTTTAAGTTTGGGGTCAACCTCAATTCCCAATTCTGATGCTTGCTTGATTAAATCTGCTTTTGTTAGGGCCATGTCAATTCTCCTCATTTGGTTTTAATGATCTTAAACATTAAGATCTCCCAAAAATTATTATTTAGCTTAATTATTTAACCTATTTCTATGCCCATACTTCGGGCAGTTCCGGCGATCATCTTCTTAACTGCTTCAATATCTGGTGTATTCATATCTTTAGCCTTTTGCTCAGCTATCTTTGTCAATTGACCATCGCTTAGTTTCTTAGATATTTTCTCGCTGTTAGGTTTGCCTGAACCTTTGTCAATACCAAGCTCTCTGCGAATCAGATCGTCTGTAGGCATGCCTACGACTCGAAAAGCCATCGAACGATCATCAAAGACTGTTATATGCGCCGTCACCTCTTGGCCTTGGAGGTCTTTAGTCTGGTCGTTAAAAGGTTGAATAAAATCCATCATATTAACGCCGTATTGGCCTAGAACACTTCCGACCGGTGGCGCTGCACTGGCTTGTCCACCTTTTAACTTCATTTTTAGATTTGCTTTAACTTGTTTAGCCATTAATTGCTTCGAGTTTTTAAGCTTATTGCTAAGAAGCTTAAACTACTCTCCTTCCTTTATTAGAAGTTAGATTAATATTAAGGCTAGTATATAACAGATAAGAATATCTGTCTAGACTCACTCTTAATCAATTCAATTCGATTAATTTAAAGTTTGTGATAAATGGCTTTTTTTGGGGTAACCGAACAACTTCGTAAATACTCTCTCAAGGCATTAACAGGTGTAAGCAATTCTGTCGTCGGTTTTTCAGTAATCTTTCTAGTGCCGTTATTGACAATTATTTCTAGATCAGAAGGTTCTCTTAATGTGACTCTAGCTAAATATCCAGCTTGTTCGTCTTGGGTTATTGCGACAACATTATCTGCGTTTAAGGTCAACCGCTGTTCTACATCACCGTTTGTAAAATGAAGAACACCGTTTAAAGAACAACTCTTAGATAAATCCTCAATTTCTTCCGCTATGCTTTCAATTATTTGTCGCATTAAAATTTTTGTTTCAATGCCGGGTATCTCACCTATCGGGAAAGGTTCTTGGGATTGACGATCGATTTCGTAATTCATATTTGACATGGCATTCTAAAAAATTATTCAGACTCGTTTAACTTGCAGACTATCTAGTTCTACGGGCGTTTCTCGGCCAAACATATTAACCAGTACTTTAAGTTTGCCTTTGCTTTGGTCAATTTCATTGATACTGCCGTCGAAGCCTTTAAATGGCCCGTCAATGATATTAACGACCTCATTAATTGTAAAGTCTATCTTATGCTTAGGTTGTTCAAGCCCCATCCTTTTTTGAATTTTTTCTATCTCATCTTCTTCGACTGGGCTAGGATCAATGCCACTGCCAACAAACCCTGTTACACTAGGCGTATTCCGGACAATATACCAAGCGTCTTCACTCAATTTCATTTGTACTAGTACATATCCTTGAAAGATACGCTTTTCTACGACTCGTCGCTTGCCATTTTTTATCTCAATCATCTTTTCCTTTGGTACTAAAACTTGAAATATCTTATCCTTCATATCTAAGCTTTCAGCTCGTTGACGAATACTTTCGGCAACCTTTTCTTCATAGCCACTGTATGTGTGTATGGCGTACCACCTTTTAGAAGTATCGTATCTTTTTTTAGTAGTAGTCTCTTTCATAAATGTCTCCCTGATTAGTTTATCTATTTACCTAATAAAATATCTTTAAAGATCTTACCTAAAAGCCAATCAACACCGGCGATAGCAGCCCCAAAAACTACTGCGAAAGCTAGCACTGCAAATGTTAATTTACGACTTTGTTTCCAGGTTGGCCAAGTTACCATTTTGAGCTCAATAAAACTATTTTTGAGATAACTTAAGAACAAAATTGTTGATATTATATGCAAGGGTTTTTTTAGTTTCTTGCCTAGTA